>JAITPZ010000129.1 GCA_031289165.1 Synergistaceae bacterium | reverse complement strand
TTCCCTTATCCTCAAATTTCCGCGTCCAAATTTCCTGACAGAATTTTCCGCACCACCGTCAGGTCCTCGGGCGTGTTTACGTTGGGGCCGAGCTGGGGACAGCGGGTCACGGACACCTTCATTTTGTAGCCGTTTTCCAGGATTTTGAGCTGTTCCAGAGACTCCGTCTCGGCCAGGGGCGTCATCGGAAGCTGAACGTACTTCAGCAGAAAGTCCTTCGTGTAGCCGTAGATGCCCACATGTTCGTAGACCGGGACGCGAAAGCCCTCCCGCGGGAAGGGAATCAGGGAGCGGCTGAAGTAGAGCGCGCAACCCATGCGGTCGCAGACGACCTTGACCACGTTGGGATTGCCGAGCGGCGCGTCGCTGACGATCGGTCTGCAGAGCGTCGCGGATACAACGTCGGGCGATGACGTGAGCGTCCGCGCGACCTCCTCGATCATCTCCGGATCGAGCAGCGGTTCGTCCCCCTGGATGTTGATGACGTAATCGACCTCGCGCAGCTTCGCCAGCTCCGCGGAACGGCTCGTGCCATTGGGGTGCACGGGGTCGGTCAGGGCGACGCGCCCTCCGAACGCCTTTACGGCGTCGAAAACCTTCTCGTCGTCCGTGGCGATCACGAGTTCAGTCAGACAGGCCGCGCGTGCCGCGCGTTCATAGACCCACTGGATCATCGGCTTTCCGCAGATATCCACCAGAACCTTGCCGGGCAGTCGCGTGGACGCGTAACGGGCGGGAATGACGCCTAATATTTTCATATTGAATACCTGCTTTCTCATAATTAAGTTTTTAATAATGAGGTCAGGGGGTCCGCGACCCCTTGCGGAGCTTGAGGCGGAGCCTCAAAGGCTTTATCGCCAAAAACGTTTACGTCAGGCCGGCTTTCAGGAGTTCGTGGAAGTGGACGATGCCGACGGGAATTTGTTTGCCCTCTCCCTCTGCGCCTACGACGACCAGCGCGCTGATCTTGCGCTGTTCCATGATGCGCATGGCCTCCATCGCCAGACGGTCCGCCGTGATGGTTTGGGGCGTGCGGGTCATGAAGTCGTCGATGCGCCGGTACATGGCCTCCACGCCGTTTTTTTCGAGCAGTCGGCGCAGATCCCCGTCCGTGAAAAAGCCCGCGAGTCTGCCGGCATCGTCCACCACGCAGGTCGAGCCGTATTTTTTGCTGGTTATCTCGAAGAGGGCGTCCATCACCGAGACGTCCCGATGCACCAGCGGAAGCTGATCCGGCGAACCCATGACGTCGGCGACCGTCGTCAGGAGGCGGCGGCCAAGCGCCCCTCCCGGGTGGAACGCGGCGAAGTCCTCCCGGCGCAGGCCGCGAAGTCGCGTCACCATGCCGGCGAGCGCGTCGCCGAGAACCATCTGCAGCGTCGCGCTGCTGGTGGGGGCGAGCTGCAGCGGGTCCGCCTCGCGCGTCACGCCCGAGTCGATTACGATGTCCGAGTTCTGGGCCAGAGGGGAGGTGGGCGAACCGGTGATCGCGATCATACGGGCGCCCAGCTGCCTGAACCAGGGGAGCAGCGCCAAAATTTCATCCGTGCTCCCGCTGTTGCTGAGAAAAACGCCGACGTCTTCGCTGCGCACCGTGCCGAGATCGCCGTGCAGCGCCTCCGCGGCGTGCAAAAAAAGGGCCGGCGTCCCCAGCGACGCCAGGGTCGCGGCGATCTTGCACCCGATATGACCGGATTTTCCCATTCCGACGACGACGACGCGCCCCCGGCACTCGAAAATCGCGCGCGCAGCAGCAACCAGACCCTCGCAGGGCCCGTTCACGGCCCGCAGAAGCTCCTCCGCCTCGTTGCGGATGACGTCCCTTCCGATCGCCAGCAGCTCGTCGTCCGCGCAGGCCACCTTTTCCCGTTCCCAGGGCAGAATCGAGGTTACCATGAATCGCTCTCCCGTTCCAGATTGAAAATAAATTTCAAAACCTGCAGACCCCCTGCGGAGCTTTGCCCCGCACCTCACTCAAGGGCCGCGGGCCCCTGAGAATCCCATCAAGCGATCTCATTGATCGGATTTGCGCGCCCTGTGGATTGTCAGGACCCGATCCAGGAACGCGCCCATCTCGCTCAGGGGAATCATGTTCGGGCCGTCGCTTTTCGCATTTTCAGGGTCGGGGTGGGTTTCCACGAACAGGACGTCGATGCCGACAGCCGCCGCCGCCATAGCCAGAGGCAGCGCCATCCCGCGGTCGCCGCCGCTGGCTCCGCCCAGAGCGCCCGGCTTCTGGACGCTGTGGGTCGCGTCGAATACGACGGGGCAGCCGAGAGCGCGCATCGTCACCAGCCCCCGCATGTCCACGACGAGCTCGTGATACCCCATCGTCGTGCCCCGCTCGCATAAGAGCACGCGGTCGTTTCCGGACTCCCGGCACTTTTCGACCACGTTTTTCATGTCCCCGGCCGCGAGAAACTGCGCTTTTTTGACGTTCAGGATCTTCCCCGTCACGGCCGCCGCGACCAGCAGGTCCGTCTGACGGCAGAGAAACGCGGGAATCTGAATGACGTCGGCCACGCGCCCAACCTCCTCGGCCTGCCAGTGCTCGTGAATGTCCGTCACGATCGGAACGTCCAGCTCATCTTTGATCCGCGCGAGCTGCTCCAGCCCGCGGGTAATGCCCGGGCCGCGCCACGAATGCGCCGACGTCCGGTTGGCCTTGTCGAAGGACGCCTTGAAGATGTAGTTGACGCCCCTCTTTGCGCACAGGTCCCTCATCGCGCGCGCGACCTCCATCCCCAGCTCCGGACTCTCCAGAGAGCAGGGCCCCGCCATCAGGGTCAGACCGCCGTCCCCGATCGTAAAATTCCTGATCCTGTAATCCGCCC
>JAITPZ010000104.1 GCA_031289165.1 Synergistaceae bacterium | reverse complement strand
AATTTTCTCAAAAAACGAAACGCCTTATCCGGCGGATGATTCATCGTGAGAGGAGGCTTCCATGCTTACTTTTGCGGCCAAAATATGCTAGAGTATCCCGCGCAGGAGGAGAGATATATTGATGTCGCGAAAAAACAACAATCGTTTTTTGCTTCGTCTCGTTTTTATGGCGTTCAGCCTCGCGCTGACTCCGGTTTTTGCCGCCGTATCCCGGGCGGAGAGCCCGGACTGGCAGGAGATCGTCTGGAGCGGAAGCGTCGAACGAATGAAGGAACTGGAACAAATATGTCTTGAATACGGAGTTCTTTCGGGGGATGTCCTCCGCGTCAACGGGTACTCCGAGAGTTTGCCTTCCGAGGGGGAAGTTCTGCTCGTTCCCAAATCCAAAAGCGCGCTCGTCCTTGTCCGGATGGAAGCGGAAAGCAGGAAAAACGGGCGCGCCGAGCCTCTGGTCACCGTAAAGCTGCACGGCGTCCCCCTTAGTATGCGCACGACGAGGGAAGACGCCAGAACGCCGCAGAAAGAGGAAACGAAGAAAAAAGAGGCGACGGCCGCCGCCCCGGTCGATATGAAACGAATCTCCGTCGCTTCGTCCGATGTCCATCCCCTGCCCTCGGCGACGGTCCCGGCATCGAGGGAGGCGCCGAAGAACATGCGTATTTTGATCTCGGGGGACGAGGTCGTTGTTTTTTCGGGCAGCCAGCGGGCTTATGTCGCGTCGACCGATCTCTTCCCGCCGCCGGAATTGCCGCCTCTCGAAACGACGGCCCCATTGACCGCCCGCGTAATCACCCCGTCAGCCCCCCCTGCCGGCGCTTCGGAGAAAATGGCGTGGCCGGTGAGCGGTAAGGTTTCTTCCGGCTTCGGCAAACGCGGGAAGCGCCACTTCCACGCGGGACTGGATCTGCCCATGCCGAAAGGCACGCCCATTCTGGCCGTCATGGATGGGACAGTTCTGGAGACCGCCACGACAAAAACCCCAAAATATCGCGGATACGGCAACCTTGTGCTTCTGGATCACGGCAACGGTCTCGTCACCATGTACGCCCACTGTCAGAGCGTCAGCGTGAAAAAAGGACAGACGATCAAACAGGGCGACGTCGTGGCGCTCGTCGGGAACACCGGACGCACAACAACCTGTCACGTACACTTCGAGGTGAGGAAAAACGGCAAACCCGTGAATCCCCTCCCCCTGATGGCCGCGCGATAGATCGTGTATACCGAATAACCATAATGAAGCAGGGCCGCAGAAGGATGTCCTTTCCCCCCGATGGCCCTGTTTTTTCACTCCGAATATCGATTTTTAACTGGAATCAGTCGTCGTTTCTCCTGTTTCGGGAATACCGATCTCTGCCGCCCTGCCGCTCCTGCGAGGCTCTCGCCCGGATGTAGCGCACCGGCGGTTCATCCTCCGGGTACAGGCCCCAGCGCGCCAGGCCCGCTTTTCCCTGCTCCAGACGTTCCATGGCCAGCGGAAGCAGTTCCACCATTACGTGATCGTCCTTGAGACGGATGGCGCCCACCTCGCCGCGCTCCACCTTCAGGGCGGAACACAGCGCGTTCAGAATGCGCCCCACGTCCCTGCCGACGCCTCCCTGACTGCTGCGCAGGCGCGTCATCGTCCCTCTGGGGCGGGAACCGGAGCCCGTAAAATGTCTTTCCGAGGGCGCATCGCTCCGCTGATCGGTTCGATGCGTACGCGGCCGACGATCTTTCTCACGCTCGAGGTCCGCGTTCAGGCTGTACCCCTTTGGCGTGCGCGAACTCAGCGCCGCCAGAAGTTTCGTCACCAGAATCCTCGCGTCGGCCCGCCCCAGAAGGTCGTCAGCCCATTCAAGACATACCGCCTGGCTCTTCTCGTCCATCTGCGTCGTCAGAAGCTTTTCCTCGGCGACCTCACGCTGCGCCGTTCTAATCATATCGAGGCTCGGAACGTCCTGCCACTCCACCTTCATCTGGGTCGAGCGCAGCATCATCCTGAAACGCCCAACCTCCAGAGAGGAAAGAAGAATCAGATTCGTCCCCTCGTTGCCCGCCCTCCCCGTGCGACCGCTGCGATGCACGAACGTCTCCCGGTCGTCGGGCAGTCCAAGCTGAATGACGTGGGTCACGCCCTCGACGTCGAGCCCGCGGGCCGCGACGTTTGTGGCGACGAGATACGGCATTGATCCCGATTTGAAGGAGGCCAGAACCGCGTTGCGTTCGCGCTGCGTCATGTCGCCGTGCAGGGCCGCGGCGCTGAAGCCCTCGTCCTGCAGGCGTTGAGCGATTTCGATGGACTCGAGGCGGGTGTGGCAGAACATCAGGCTGCGCACGGGACGCTCCCACAGCAGCACATTGACGAGCCCCTCGAAGCGGCGTCGCGCGGGGACCATGTAGACCCGATGCAGGATGTCCTCATGCTGCTCTCCGTCCTGAACCAGCGAGATGGTCATCGGATCCTGCAGGTAACGCCTCGACAGTTCCCGGACCTCCGGCGGCATGGTCGCGGAGAAAAGCCACGTCCGGCGCTCCGCCGGAACGGCGTTCAGTATTCCCTCCAGCTCGTCGCGGAACCCCATATCCAGCATCTGATCGCCCTCGTCCAGAACGACGTACCCGATGCTTTCCATTTTCAGGCTACCCCGCTCGATGTGGTCCAGCGTTCTGCCCGGCGTGCCGACGACGATGGCGGCTCCATCTCTCAGAGACCGAAGCTGGGGCGACATCTCCAGCCCACCGACCAGCGACACCACCGACAGGTTCATAAAGCGCGCCAGCCATTCCGCCTCGTGAGCGCTCTGTTGAGCCAGTTCGCGGGTGGGAGCCAGTATGAGAATGCGAGGAGCCCGCTCTCCCGCCTTTATATCCTGCAAAAGAGGAAGCAAAAAAGCCAGGGTCTTCCCCGAACCCGTCTTTGCGCGCACTATGAGGTCGACGTCGCGGCATCCCTCCTCCAGCACCCGCTTCTGAACGGGCGTTGGTGAGGTAAACCCCTTCTGTGCGATGGCCCTGAGCAGCTCTTCTCTTATCCCGTAAGCCTCGAACGTATCCGCCTCGTCGAGCGCGGGTTCCTGCATTTCAGGTCCTTCCGCTTCGACTTCCTCCATTGCGGGGTCTTCCAGTACGACCTTCTCCATAATCTCTTTTCTCATGATCTCTCTTCCCATGATTACCTTTTCCACAATTCCGGCATCGAGAACCTCGATTTCAGCCGTTTCCCTTTTCATATTCCAGTATTTTCCTCCAAAAGTTCATCAATTCCAAAGCCCATTTACTCCATATAAAAGGGGTGACCGGACGGCCACCCCTTTATGGATCCACCTGCAGGTCTTTACATTATGCACTAACTGTCGCAACTGTCAACATTAAAAATGACATTAAAAATCTGCGGATCGCTCGAATTTGCGCGCGCCGCCCGTTCGTGCGAGAGGTTCGACAAAAGATCCGAAAGATCTGATCAAAGCTCCAGAAGATCCCCCCGCCTGCTCCGGGGCAGAAGTTCGTCCCAGAATGGGTAATAGATGCGCAGATGCGTGAGGGAGCGAAGTGCGTCGTCCACCTTTCCCGACACGGACGGCAGAGCGGTCCAGGGCCCGCCGTCGAATCGCCCGAGGACGAGCGGCTTTCTTCCCCATGTACTCCACATGCCGGTCAATTTATCACTCATCTGCGTTCCCGGAACGAGGGCGCCCCTGAAGAGCGGCGGCGTTCCCTCCAGAGGGGGTCTTCCCGGAAGCGGCGCCACGATCATCCACTGGGTCGCCCACCAGGCGCTCTCCATCTCCGTCGAGGTCAGGGCATGTTTCAGGGGCATGATCTGTATTCCCCCCACCTGACCGCGGGGGGCGGTCGCGACGTCGATCACCCCGGTATGGGACGCGCGAATGCGTCCGACCGTCTGAAACTCCGTACCGCCGAAGCGTCCGACCCCGCTCACGGGGCGAACAACCCGCGCCGCCAGCTCGGGACCGTCCTTCGTCCAGCCGATAACGCGCCCGCCGGGGCGATTCTCGATGTCTACCATCCAAACGGGTGGACGGCCTGGGAGA
>JAITPZ010000091.1 GCA_031289165.1 Synergistaceae bacterium | reverse complement strand
GAGGCCAGGAGAGCGTTCCACAGTCCGGACAGTCCGCAGAGAACTCCGGCGAACAGCCCCATTCCGCTTCCAAGCGCAAAACCTCTGATCACGCGGCCGGCGCTTACCATGAGATGTTTTTGAAGCCGCCCCGCGACGATCATCTCCTTCAGACAGTCCCAAAGTCTGGAAGGGTACGGGAGGATCGACTGATTGACGATCCCCGCGCGCCCCAAATATTCCCACGCCGCCAGAAACAAAATCGGCAGAATACATCCCAGCCCCAGCGTCCGCAGACGCCGTTTCAGGCGCTGTCCCCGTATATTCACACGGATCCGCCCCTCGTTCGCATCGTTATTTCGTGATCCCGGCCTTTTCGAGGCTGGAAGTGTCGATAAAATCCTTCAAATTGAGACGTTCGCGGATTGTTCCCTGCTCGAAAAGAAATTCCGCCGTATCCGCAAGAGCGTTGACGCGTTGCTCATCCAGATACAGGGAAAAGTCGATCGCCCTGAAGGACGCCCGGTAGGCGGACTCCGCCACGCCCGTTCTTTTGGAAAGCAGCCGCACGCTCTCATCGATGTGCTGTCTGCTCCATTTCTCGGAGCGATCCAGCACTTTCAGCAAACGAACGACCAGTTCGGGGTATTGTTCCAGAAAGGTCTTTTTGCCGATAATAATGCTTGAAGAATTGGGAAAACCCGTACCATTCACAACCAGATGACTGTTGCCCTTTTCCAGAATGGAGGTCAGGTAGGGTTCCCAGGTTACAGCGGCATCGATGCTGCCGGATTCAAGAGCGGCGGGAATATCGCCCAGCCGCAGGCTGATGAGTTGCAGATCGTTTTCCGTGAGGTTTTCCGATTGCAGCAGCTTCAGCAGCAGTTGATGCGCCACAGTTCCCACCGTATAAGCGACTTTTCTGCCGCGTATGTCGGAAAGAGTTTTTATGCCGGAATCATTCCTCGCCACCAGTCCTGAGCTGGATCCGTCGGAGGTCATATAGGCAGCGATGATATCGATCTTAATGCCATTGGCGATGGCCTGGATGGCAGGCTGATTGCCCACCTGCCCGAAGTCCAGCTCCCCGGCCGCGAATGCCTCGATGATGGGGGGGCCGGAGGCGAAGATGCGCAGCTCGACGGCGACGCCGTCCGCTTCAAATTCCTCTTTGAAATAGCCCAGCTCTTCCGCTATGGCCGCCTGCGTCTGGCTGGGCTGAGTCGCCCAGCGTATTTTCAGCCCTTCGTATTTTTTCTCCGCTCCCTCCGCCATTGTCGTATTTATAAGCGCGTATCCACCCAAAACGCTGACGCCCACCGCCAGCGTCAGCAACCGAAAGACAAATCGCAACGCAGCGCATTTATTTCGCATTTTCATTCGATCGATCATTCCCGCGCCCCCTGCCGGCTACCTGACGATCCCGGCCTTTTCGAGGTAAGAGGTGTCGATAAATTCTCTCAAATCGAAATCCTTACGAATGGTGCCGCGGTCGAAAAGAAATTTTTCCGTATCCGCCAGCGCGTCCACGCGGTTTTTATCCAGGTAGAGCTCGAAGTTGAGGCTTTTGAAGGACGCCTCATACGCGGATTCCGCCACGCCCGTCCTTTTGGAGAGCCTTTGTATGCTTTCGGTTCTGTTTTTGTCGCTCCATTTGACGGATCGATCGAGCACCTTCAGGAGACGGGTCGTCAGTTCGGGGTATTGCTCCAGAAAGGCCTTTTTACCGATGATGACGCTGGAGGAACTGTTAAATCCCACCGCGTTGGTTACCAGGTGCGTTGTCCCGTTGTTTAAAATACCCGTCAGATAGGGTTCCCACGCGACGCCGCCGTCTATGGCGCCGGATACGAGAGAGGTGTTGATGTCGCCGATCTGCAGGTTGATGAGCTGCGCGTCGTCCTCGGTGAGGTTCACGGAACGAATAAATTTGAGCAGTATCTGATGCGATTCGCTTCCCACGGTATAACCGATCTTTTTGCCGCGTATGTCGGAAAGGCTTTTTATGCCGGAGTCGTTTCTCGCCACCAGCCCCAGATGCGAGCCGTCGGAGGACATGTAAGCGCCGATGATGCCGATGCCGATTCCATTGGCGACAGCCTGGATGGCGGGCTGATTGCCCACCTGCCCGAAGTCCAGCTCCCCGGCCGCGAAGGCCTCGATGATGGGGGGACCGGAGGCGAAGGTGCGCAGCTCGACGGTGACGCCATCCGCTTCAAATTCTTCTTTGAAATAACCCAGCTCTTCCGCTATGGCCGCCTGCGTCTGGCTGGGCTGAGTCGCCCAGCGTATTTTCAGCCCTTCGTACTTTTTCTCCGCGCCCTCCGCCATTTTCGTATTTATAAGCGCGTATCCGCTCAAAACAACCACGCCCACCAGCAGCGTCAGCAACTGAAAAACAAATCGCACAGCGGCATATTTATTTCGCATTTTCATTCTCCCTTCAGTTTGTCGAATTGATCCCGATGTTGCGCCAGTCGATCGATATGGCGAAGAAGGGGGTGAGCCCCTTCTTCCTCGACCCTTCTCTTTTCGAGAGTTTCTTCCCGTTCGAAGGCGGGTTCGATGACCCACACCGTCGACAGGTCGACGTCGCCCAGCCTCTGTCGAACGGCCACGTAATGATCCCGAAACTCCCGCCCCGAAATGATTGCGCGCGATACCCTGCCCTTTATCAAAAAACTGCGCCGGTCCTTCGTCAGCAGAACGATCGCCACCGACCTGTCGAACCAGATGGAGTACGTCATATTTTTATTGAAGTCCGAACTTTCGATAATTTCCTCGTATTCGAGGTTGCCATCCTCACGAAGGCGCAGCGAATCTTTGAATGCCAGATGAGGAACTCCGTCCGGGTCGGTATTCGAGACGACTCTTACCGTCTCCGGGTCATCCAGAGCCCGTTTTACATCCGCGCTGAGCATCGCACCCATCCGCCTTCCCTTAAATTCTGGCCAGGTCCGTGTCGGGATGGTTCCCGCATCTGCGGTAATTGTCCATATCGACGCTGATCCCGTATTTTCTGCGTATCCGGTCCAATCCGAAAGAAAGCCGTACGTAATATTCCAGCGATGGAACGGTCTGACGAAAAAAGACCGACCCCCTGAGCACGCGCCAGACGCAACTGACGACGCTTATTCCGTGAGAGGCCAGATCCTCCGCCTCGGCCAATGAGGAGGAGAGCGCCTCGTCCTCCGTTTTGAACCCGTTGGGCGCGGCCATCTCCACCCCGCCGACGATGCCCGTGTTCACGTTGCCGGGGCCAAAAATATCGACGGCCTGATACAGGCGCTCCTTCCACCCCTCATAACCGATTTCAGACGCCTTGCCCGGGCAGATCCATTCGAAAAGGTCTTTGTTGAGGACTTCGATGTCGGCGGTATAGGTGGCGAGCCCCGTGTTATCGTAAAGCCGCCGGAGCTGTTCCCCTGAAAAGGCCGTGCTGATGAGCTGGCTCGGGAATTTTTTACCGTCAAAATATTTGCTGATTTCCCCAAGTATCCTCTCGTAAAGATCGACTTCCTCATCCAGAAATTTCGCGCCTCCCCTGAGCGTGCCGCCGGTGAGAAAAATGCAGACGTTGCGTCCCGGCTCCCGGAGGGCCTCCCCTATCGTCTCCGTGATATCCGAAACCGACAACAAAGAAGGCTTGTCGCCGGCTTTATAAGTGGCCGCCATAACGCAAAACTTACACCCCTGTCCCGGCTTTTTCCAGAAATCGCAAAACTGATTCGGGTGAATGGTCAGCCTTTGCGGTCTTGCCGAAACCACCTGCCACATCGGAACGCCGCCGGAGGTCAATTTGTCATAGTAGTCCGGTTTTTCCCAGTAAAAGACCTCCTCGATCACCCTGCCCTCGTCCACCAGCATGATTTTGTCGTCAACGACGTCGACCGTGTAAGGTTCTCTCGTCGTGTCCACGAGAACTCCCTCGTTGAAGATGGTGGTGCCGTCCCGCATCAGCAGCGAGACGGGGGTAAGATCCTCTTTATCGTAGTAATCGCTGCGAATTTTGGTTATATGGCGTTCGGGGTCCACTTTTCGCAGGGCGTTTTCGGTGTAGACGACCCCCCGGCGCTGCACGTCCGTCTTGATGACGACAAACGGAGAAACGTCCGGATACTTTTTGATAAGCTGAGAAAGGCTCTCTTCCTTCTCCCTCCAGTCCCGCTCGAACACCGAATAAACCTCCCTCCCCCGTCTCGCTTTTCTTCATTTCTCCATCAGTCTGTCGCCTGTCCCGTGCGCATAAAAAAAGACCCCCGCAAATTCAGGGGGTCCTCAACCGAAAACTCAGCCGTCAGTCAACAGCCGAGCGCTCCGGGAGAGGACCCGCTTTCCGTACACTTCATCGTGTTTACGACAAAAGCACCGTAAAAATTCATTTTCCCTCGCTCCTTCATATATAGCATATAATTCTTATATATTTAATATATTTTCAAGGATAATATCCCAACACGGTGGAATTGTCAAGGAAAGCCGCCGCGGCTGCCGGGCCTCCTGGATTCTCCGGATATCTTGCGCATTCGCGTGTTTCTGCGTATACTGCGTTGCATTGACTAAATAAAAATTCACCCTATAATTTCCTTTTCGCGACCGAAGGGCACGAGGGAATACCCTGTTC
>JAITPZ010000042.1 GCA_031289165.1 Synergistaceae bacterium | reverse complement strand
TTTCCGCAAAAAATAAATGGCTTCCTAGGGTCAGTTAGGAAGCCATTTTTTTACACTAACTCCACCTAACCCATTGTTAAGTCGAGGTTTCTCTTGGTGGAGGCGGGGGGAATCGAACCCCCGTCCGACGTGGGCCAGCCGTGGCGGCGCTACAGGTTTAGTTCTCGCTTAATTGTCGTCCACAGGTCGGCAGAGAACGACCTCCCGTGTTCCGAGACCCCTTGTCTTTTCCACTCGTGCGGAGCCGGACAGCGAGCAGAGCATCTGCCTTAAGTGACGTCTCCGGTGAACCGGCAGCGGGCCCATCCTTCGACGTAGCGGAACTAAGCCGCTAAAGCGTAATTATTGTCGACGTTTATCGTCTTGCCCGAATGTTTATCGAGGATTACGGGCGTAACTCGACCTGCTCCTCCAGACCCTCCAACACGCCGTCGAAACCTGTCGCCCCCTTTTAAAATAAAAAATCAGTCGTCGTCGCGGCCGCTGTGACGCACCGCGCGGGCCATGTCCCGTTTGGCATCCCGCTCCGCTATGGTGTCCCGCTTGTCGTATGCGGTCTTTCCTTTGGCGATGGCCAGTTCCACCTTTGCCTTTCGCCCGTTCTTGATATAAACCGACAGAGGAACCAGAGTCAGTCCCTTTTCCCTTATTCTGCCGTTGAGACGGATCAGCTCGTGTCTGTTGATCAGAAGTTTACGGTTACGCTCCGGCTCGTGGTTGTAATAGCTCCCCTTCTCGTAAGGAGAGATATGAACGCCCAAAAGCCACAGCTCGCCCCTTTCCACCGCAGCGTAGGAGTCTTTCAGGTTGAGGTTTCCCGCTCGCACGCTCTTGATCTCGGTCCCCGTCAAGACGATCCCGCACTCCAGCGTATCCAGGATGAAGTAATCATGCCGGGCTTTCCGGTTCTGCGCCACTACATTACCCGACATGTTCACTCCCTCCCCGGTGTGCGACAATCGACGATGATCTTTGGATTGCTTATTCTATCAGTCGAAAGCCGTTATGTCACGGTAGAAATAGGGACAGGCGGAGAGATTTTGAGAGAGCGACGAATATTCATGCGCCCGGTCATTTCGTCCCCATTGCCAACTGGCCGCAGGCCGCCAGGATATCCGTTCCCTTCTCGCGGCGAATCTCGAACTCGATTTTAAGTTCCGTCAGGACGGCGCAAAAAGCCTTTACACGTCCTTCGGGGGACCGTCTCAGCGCCGTCTTCCCGACGGAAACGGGGTTCCAGGGGATGATGTTGACGTAAACGCCGAGTCCATCCAGCAGAGCCGCCATTTCGTACGCGAGCTGCGGGTCGTCGTTGACCCCGTCGATCAGAATATATTCGATGGTGATGCGTTCGCCGGTGCGTTTTTTATAATAACGCAGCGCCTCGAGAAGAGCGGACAGCGGGTACTGCCGGTTGACGGGCATGAGCTTGCCGCGCAGCGAGTCGTTGGGGGCGTGCAGCGATACGGAGAGGCGAATGGGCGTCTCGAAGTCCGCGAAGTCTCGTATGCCCGGCGCGATGCCCGACGTGGAGACGGTGATATGACGAGCCCCAAGGTTACGCATTTTGGGGTGGCTCAGTATCCGGATGCTCTCGAAAACAGCTTCGACGTTCAGCAGCGGTTCTCCCATTCCCATGAATACCACGTTGTTGATGTCCCTGCCAAGGCGCTGCTCCATCAGCAGAAACTGCCCGACGATTTCCCCGACGGACATGTTGCGGACGTAGCCCGACTGTCCGGTCGCACAGAAAACGCAGGCAAGCGGACAGCCGACCTGGCTGGAAAGGCACGCCGTCGTGTGCCCGCCGTGGTCCAGAAGCACGGATTCTATCCGATTGCCATCCTCCAGCTGCCACAGATATTTACGCGTTCCGTCTCCGGATTTCTGTTCCCTCACCTGGATGGGAACCCTCGCCAGCGACTCGTGAAGCAGTCTGTCCCGAAGCGGCTTCGACAGGTTCGTCATCGCGTGGGGGTCGAATACCTTTTTGACGTATATCCACTGACAGATCTGATCGGCCCTGAAGCGGGGCTCCTTCCAGTCCTCCGTCACCAGTTTCTTCCATTCCTCGTATGGCAGGGAAAGCGCATCGTAAGCGTTGAATTCCATTTCTTCGTCCTCATTCTCCTTCAATTTTCCCCAACCCCTTACATTTTTGACGCAATACTTCTATAATTTAAACTTAAATCAGGAGAGAGGAGTACAATGCCATTATAACAGCGATTCTCCTTCGGGAATTGATCACATCTCCTGCAGAGGAGGTGAGGTGACGTGCCGGAGGAAACTCAGATGATGAAAACGATGATGCCCGTCCAGGAGCGCGGGGCGCTGAAGCGCATTCTCGCGGGCCTGTGTGTTTTGCTGGTCGGAGTCATCGTCCTTTATTACGGCAACCTTTATGTGAACCACATCATAACGCGGCTCAGGGGCAGAGAGTTTGGTCCCATGCTGTTCGGGTCCGCCTTCAGCGTTCTCGTACACGGATCCCAGGTGTTGCTGTTGTTGCTGGGATGGATTCTGATCGGCAAGGGGGCCGGATATTACTTCAGCCAGGCGGAAACCATCGTCAGCGTTGTGTTGTCATGTACCGGCATAGGACTGAGCTGGATCGCGTTCCCCTTTTTCTATCCCGGTCTCGAGTACACCTTTCCTCTGGAACTTTATATTCTCGTCCCTCTCGTCGCCCTTTTCGAGCTCCTGACGCTCTTCGTCGAGAACGGGGTCGACAGGGGCGCGGCCATGCTGCTCTGGGTCTATTCGTTTCAAAGCCTCGAACTGCTTCCCGTCTTTCCCACGAACAGGCAGGCCCTGTCCAGCCTTTTCGAGAACATGTACCACTCCAACGAGGAAGTCGCCGTCGCCAGTATGGCCGGAACGGCTCTGTTCCTGAGCTTCATGGCCGGAGCCGTGACATCGACCTGGCTGTTGGCGCGTTACTCCGTTCGCCTCAGTCAGGTGCGAAGACTATGGCAGTACGCGCATCGGCGGAAATCCGACCGGGAGGAGGGCCTGGCGGAAGTCAACATGGTGGACATGAGAAGCCTCGTCCACGACCTCCGGAACCCGCTGGCCGCCATCAAGGGGATGGCCCTCCTGCTTCAGGGGGAAGAGACGGAATCGGAGAAGGCGGAGGTGATGCTGAGGGCGACGAACTACATGGAACGCATGATCAACGAGATTCTTTACGAGGACCGCCACAACTCCGTCGCCGTCGAAAAATTTTTCGACAACCTGGAAAAACACATCCGCCCCTTTCCCTGGGGAGAATACGTCACCCTCACGCTCAGTCCCGATGTCCGACCCGTGAAGATCATGATCAATGAAATACGCTTCATCAGGGCGTTGCTGAACATTTTGGACAACGCGTGGCGGGCCAACCGAACGGCCGGGACCAAAAATATCGACGCCTGCGTCCGGCTCAACGCTCAGTTCGTGGAAATCGAAATCCTGGATAACGGACCGGGATACGTCCCTCACGCCCCTTTGTTCCAGAAGTCCAGATGGGGCTCGACGGGACTGGGCCTGGCCTTCACGCGAAAAGTCGTCATCGCCCACAACGGCAACCTTCTTCTGTCGCACCGCACCGACGGCGTGAACGGCGCCAGTGTCCTGATCTCGATTCCCGTCGCCGACGCATAGCCGCTCGAAAGGCTGCCTCACGAAGGTTCCCTTTTTCCCTCTTTCGATAAACTTCGGCTTACCTCCGCCTTCCCGTCGCGTATCGATGCCAGAGCAGGTACCCCCCGGCCAGAAGGACGGCGCCCGTGACGCAGGCAAACGTCAGAACGTGAAGATAACGCTCCAGCAGCTCCTGATGCTCGCCGAGCAGGTAGCCGGCGAGCGTCAGGACCAGGGCCCACACCCCCGCCCCCAGAGACGTGCAGAGGACAAATCTGTCGAGCTTCATTCGCGCCACGCCGGCGGGAAGGGAAATATACTGCCGAATCACCGGAAGCAGACGGCCCACGAGCGTGCTGATGTGCCCGTGGCGCTCGAAAAAGACGTCCGCCTTTTCCAGCGATTCGCGCGACACGAAAAAGTATTTGCCATACTTCAAAAGGAAGGGTCTGCCGAACCGGACCGCGAACCAGTAGTTGAAGAGCGCCCCCAGGAGGCTGCCGCCGATTCCGGACGCGACGACCGCCGGAAAGGACATGTCCCCCCTCCAGGCGAGATACCCCGCCGGCGGCAGAACGACCTCGCTGGGGAACGGGAAAAACGAGGACTCCAGAAACATCAGAGCGACGATGCCCGCGTATCCCAACCTTCCGATCGTTTCCACCAGCCACCCCGTGATGCCCTTCATGAGGGCGGTCAGCTCCCCGAGGTTCCGGAGAAAAAATCCACCCGCGGCGATAACCGCTACGGCCGCGAGGATCAGAACGAGCTTTCGCTTTCCCGTCGTCACCGTTCCCCCCATCAGAGCCACGCGTCCTCAAAAATCTCGCCCTCCGCCACGATCGCCGTCCTGCCCTTCAGCCAGGCGCGGCAGGACGTCTTATCGGGCGAGAAGTTCAGCCGCACCTCGTTGGTCCCGCCGGGGTTATGCACACGAAAGGCCAGGGGGGCGGAAATCGCCCCTTCCCCGCGGAGCGCGGACGCGACGGCGATCGCGACGCATCCCGTGCCGCAGGACTCCGTCAGGTCATCGACGCCCCTTTCGCAGGTCACCGCCCGGATTTCACTCCGCGAAAGCACCTGCGCGAAGGAGACGTTGCTCCCCTCGGGGAACAGAGAAAAGTCATGCGACACCTCGCGCCCGATTCGGACCTTCAGGTCGGCGTCCGTAGCGTCGTAGTCTCCGACGAAAAGCACGCAGTGAGGTACCCCCACCGTCAGAAAGTCGTACGAAAATTCCACGCCGTGCAAACTCAGAGTTTTTCCAAAAGATCCCCTCGTGAGGTCCAGCTCTCCCATGTCCAGCTCGGCGCAGGGCGGCTCGACCCGGGCCCGTATCGGGCCCGCGAGGGTCGTAAAGCACATGTCCGAGCCCCCCATTTTTTTTTCGAACGCGTAACGGGCAAGGGCGCGCGCGCCGTTCCCGCACATCTCTCCCTCGCTGCCGTCGGCGTTGAAGATGCGCATCGTGAAGTCCAACCCTTCGGCATCCTCGACGACAAGGACCCCGTCTGCGCCGATCGAAAATTTTCTGCGGCACAGAAGCCGCGCGAAACGGGACAGCTCCTCCGTCGTGTGGCGCGTTTTTCTGTTGTCGATGACAATGAAGTCGTTTCCGTTGCCGTGTACCTTCGTAAACTGCATCGATCGATCACTCCTGTTCCGTTCTGTCTGCCCCGTCTCTTCGTTCGGATTTTTACCCGTTCCCTTACGGCTTTCCATGACTTATAATCCCAAATGAACGAAGGTTTTTCGAAAATCTGAACTCCGCTTTACATTCTGCGTTCCGCAAAACAAAAAAGGAGGTATCGTTATGTCCGTTACATCGGTTGCCGTGCCCGTCGCCTTAAAGATAATCATGGAGCGCGGAGCGTTTCGGTCCGGGTGAGGCTGCGGCTTTTACAGCCCGGAAGAGAAGGATTCTTTTCCTCAGCAGCAGCAAAATATCCAGGTCGTAGCCGAAATTCTTCGCAGTTTGAGAAGTCGCTACGGAGAGCGGTTGGATATCAACGTCGTCGATCCCCGTAACGCGTTCTCGCTTTGGGACAACATCCGCTTTCGCGTCCGCGCCTCGCGGCCGACCTGGGTGCTGAACCGCAAAAAATTCTGCGACGGCATCCCCAGCCTCACCGACCTGGAGAACGCCATCGACGCGCACCTGCAGGACTGAACCGGCGAAAATCCGCCCCCCCGGGCCCTCTTCCGCTCCCCGGTCTCGCGGGGAACGGGAGAAGGCCCGGGGGAAATGTAAGGTCATAGTGTAGCACAACTCGCAACCGCCGACCTTTCCCGCCGATCTGTGATTTATAAGGAAAGCATGGAAACGGGGATGGCGGGCATCGTCACTTTCGGTTACAATGCAACCCGTCGCTTTAAATTTATGAAACGCTTGAAACCGTATTGGAGGCACTACACGTATAATGCAGGCAGACAGAATTCGTAATCTGGCAATCGTGGCGCACATCGACCACGGCAAGACCACTCTTATCGACTCCATTTTCAGGGCGGCGCAGACCTTCGGCGGCCACTCCAAAACCGTCGAGCGCGTGATGGACTCCGGGACCCTGGAGCGGGAGCGGGGAATCACCATCCGCTCCAAACCCTGCACGGTCGAGTGGGAGGGCTACCTCATCAACATCATCGACACGCCGGGACACGCCGATTTTTCGGGGGAGGTGGAGCGCATCCTCTCCACAGTCGACTCGGTGATCCTGATCGTTGACGCCAACGAGGGTCCCATGCCCCAGACGCGTTACGTCCTGAAGCATGCCCTTTCCATCGGCATGAAGCCCCTGCTTTTCATCAACAAGGTGGACCGGAGCGGCGCGGACCCGCAGGGAGCCCTCAACAGCACCTTCGACCTGTTCTTCGAGCTAGGGGCCACGGACGAGCAGGCGGACTTTCCCGTCCTCTACGGGTCGGGGCTCGCCGGATGGGCTGTAAAGGACCTGAGCGACCCCAATCGAAACAGCATGAACGATCTTTTCCAGGCCATCGTCGACTATGTTCCCGCACCTGCGGTGAAGCCCGACGCCCCGTTCCTGATGCAGGTCAGCACTCTGGCCTGGAACGAGTACGTGGGGCGCATCGGCTGCGGCAAGATTCTTCAGGGCAGCATCAAAAAGAGCGAGCCGTTTCTGCGCACCTCGACGAAGTGGCTGTCGTCGGACCACGGCGTCGACGACTGGGAGATCACCGGAACCGAAAATGCGCGGGTCGCACAGCTCTGGGTGACCCGCGGGCTTGAGCGCGTCGAGGTCGAGGAGATCACGGCCGGCGACATCGCCTGGCTGACGGGTCCAAACGAGATCGACATCGGAGACACCTTTTCGAACCCCGAGCTCGAGGGCAAGCCCCTCCCTCCCCTTTCCATAGAGGAACCCACCGTTTCCATGTTCTTTCTCGTCAACTCCGGCCCCTTCGCGGGGCGCGAGGGACAGGCCATCACCCTGCGCCAGCTGAAGGCGCGCCTTGAGCGCGAGATGCACGCCAACGTGTCGCTGCGCATGGAGGACCTGGGGCGTCCGGACGGCGTGAAGGTATCCGGACGCGGCGAGCTGCAGCTCGGCATCCTGATCGAGGAGATGCGGCGCGAGGGAATGGAGTTCTGCGTCTCGAAGCCCGAGGTCATTACCGAAACCCGCGACGACCAGCTTATGGAGCCCTGGGAACAGCTCATCATCGACGTGCCCGACGAGCATCAGGGAATCGTGTTCGAAAAGCTGGCGAAACGGAAGGGCAAGGTCAAAAACATCGAGAACCAGGCGCGCGGTCTGCTGCGCATCGAGTTCGAGATCCCCACGCGGGGCCTGATCGGCTACCGCGGAGAATTTCTGACCGACACGCGGGGGCTCGGCATCATGTCCAACTGCTTCATCGGGTACGGCCCCTGGGCGGGAGAACTGACGAGCCGAAGCCGCGGCGCTCTGGTCAGCCTCGACACGGGCGAGGCCACGGCCTGGCAGCTCGAGAACCTTCAGGAGCGCGGAACGCTTTTCATCTCGCCCCTCGATCCCGTCTACAACGGCATGATCGTCGGAGAGAACAGCCGCCCCTCGGACATGCCCTGCAACCCGACCAAGAGAAAACAGCAGACCAACCACCGTTCGGCCACGAAGGAGCTGACGACAAAGCTCAACGTACCCCGCCGCATGCCCCTCGAAAAAGCCATGGAATGGATCGAGAACGACGAGCTCGTCGAGGTCACGCCCCAGTCCGTCCGCCTGCGGAAGGCTATCCTGGACGAACAGGAACGCCGTAAGGCGGCCAGGCATAACGCCGCGTAAACTCTCACAAAACAAATCCGTTTTATAATGGGGTGCAGGGGTCCACGACCCCTGCATTGTTTTTTTCAGTCGCAAAATCTAAAGACCTCAGGGCTCCAGAAGGGGTCTTGCCCTTGGACCCCCCTGACCCCAATAATTGCTTTATAATACCCTTATGTCAATTCCAGGGGGGGAGTTTCGCATGGATTACGGACTGACGGGCGCGACGGGGAAGATGGGCAGGGAGATCGTGAACGTGTTCAGGGAGCACTCTCTCGTTCTCGCCGTCAACAGCAAGGGCGAGGAACTGCACGGGACCCCGCGGGTCATGGTCGATTTTTCCTCCCGCGGCGCGCTGGACCGGACGCTCGCCATCTGCGCCCGACACGGGGCCGCTCTGGTCGTCGGCACGACGGCGCTGCAGGACGACGACTTCGTGAAGCTCCGCAAATACGGGGAGACGGCGCCGGTGGTTCAGAGCTACAACTTCGCAACCGGCGTCAACCTGCTGAAAATGATCCTGCGCGAGTACGCGCCTCTTTTCAAAGACTGGGATCTCGAGATCGTGGAAACGCACCACAACAAAAAGAAGGACGCCCCGTCAGGGACGGCGATCCTCCTGAGAGACGCGACGGGACGGGACTGTCCGACGCACTCTCTCCGCATCGGGGGCGTTCCCGGCGACCACGCCGTTCTGTTCGGCAACGACGGCGAGGTCGTCACGTTCGCCCACCGGGCCATCGCCCGCAACGTATTCGCGATAGGCGCACTGCGCGCGGCGCTCTTTGCCCTGACCGCGAAGGCGGGTTTCTACACCTTCGAAGACGTTCTGAAAAACAATAAGAGTTAAATTTATTAGCGTCCCGGGGAGGCGAAGGTCGTGATCGTGCATAAATATGGAGGGTCCTCCGTCGCGACCCCGGAAAAGATACGGGCTCTGGCGGAGATTTTGAAAAAAAAGGTCCAGGGCGAGAGCAAAATCGTCGTGATCGTCTCCGCTATGGGGAAGACGACCGATAACCTGATCGCGCTGGCGGGGGAGGTCGTGGACGGAGGAACGCCGGACCCGCGCGAGCTCGACATGCTGCTGGTCACCGGAGAACAGATCTCGGCCGCGCTGCTGGCGATGGCCCTGAAGAGCGCGGGCGTGAGGGCCATATCGCGCAATGCGAACCAGCTCGAGGTCATGTCCACGGACTTCCACGGCGATGCCCGCATCAGGGACATCAACGCCGTCAGGCTGCTTTCCGACCTCGAGAATCACAGCGTCGTCGTCGTGACGGGCTTTCAGGGCGTCGCCAACGGCGGGGACATGACGACGCTGGGACGGGGCAGCTCGGACACCCTCGCCGTGGCGATCGCCGCCAAACTGGGCGTCGACTGCGAGATATACTCCGACGTGGCCGGCGTCTACGCGTTCGACCCCAACAGGGTCGGCAGCGTCAAAAAACTCGATTACATCCGGTACGACGAGATGCTGGAACTGGCCGCGCTGGGAGCGAAGGTCCTGCACTCGCGCGCCGTCGAGGTGGCGAAGAGGTACAGCGTCAAACTCTACTGCGGTTCGACTTTTTCCGATGAAAGGGGGACGTACGTCGTGGCACAGCTTCCCGAATGGGTGGAACAACCTGCGGTTACAGGGCTTGCCGTGGACAGGAACCAGACAAAATTCGCCCTGAAAAAGCTGCCTCACAGCGAGGACATCCTGAGCGTTCTTTTCGAGGCCCTGGCCGGAGAGGCCAACGTCGACATGATCGCCGTGACGGAGGACGACATCACCTTCACCGTCAGAGAGACGGACAGGGAAAAGGTGGCCTCCATCGTCAGAGAACATCTCGTGGCCTCCGCGGGTTGGGAGATGAGCATCGGCGACGGCGTGGCCAAGGTATCCGCCGTCGGCGTCGGCATGAACACCGCGACGGGCGTGGCCGGACGCTTTTTTTCCGCCCTGCGCCGGGAAAAAATCAACGTGCTGGGCGTTTCCACCTCGGAAATCAACATCTCTGCGCTGCTCAGGGCCGATCAGGCCGACCAGGCCGTGATGAGCCTCGCCGCCGAATTCGGCCTGATCGACAGGATGAACTGAAACAAATTTGAAGAAAAGGACGCCTGAAATCATGAAAGAAATGGACACTGAGGAAATCATTCGCCTGATAAGGGAATCGAAGAAACGCACTCCAACCCGCGCCTTCGTGTCGGGGGACCTGAAGGGCCTGGACTGGGGAGAGGCGAAATTCGTCGGGGGCGCCGATTTTGGCGTTCTTTCGGGAGACTGGCCGATCGTCGGCGAGCTTCTGCAAAGACACGCGTCGCGCATCACCGCCAGCGAGGTCGAGGTGACGAGCAGGAACTCCGCGATCCCGCTGACCGACGTGACGCGTTACGAGGCCCGCATCGAGCCCGGCGCGATCATCCGGGACAGGGTCGAGATCGGCAAAAACGCCGTCGTCATGATGGGCGCGGTCATCAATATCGGCGCGGTCGTCGGCGAGGGAACGATGATCGACATGAACTGCGTTCTGGGCGGCCGGGCGCGCATCGGCGCGAAATGTCACATCGGCGCGGGCGCCGTCGTCGCGGGCGTCGTCGAGCCGGCCTCCGCCACCCCCGTCGTCATCGGAGACGGCGTGCTGGTGGGCGCCAACGCCGTCATTCTGGAGGGCGTTCAGGTCGGCGCGGGCGCCGTCGTCGCCGCGGGCGCCGTCGTCACGGAGGACGTTCCTCCGGGCGTCGTCGTCGCCGGTTCTCCCGCCCGGGTCATCAAAAGGGTCGACGAAAAAACCACATCTAAAACAGGTATTGTGGAGGATCTCAGAAAAATATAAGGCCAATGTCCGCAACTTGAAAATGAAAAGCGCATGGACCCAAAACCCTCAAGGGGTCGCGGACCCCTTGACCCCAATTGTGGGGCCCGGGTCGTTGACATTGATTCTGGACCGGAACATAAAATTATTGGAGGTTTTTCCGTGCGAAAACCGAAAATTCCAGGGGCGTTGCTGGTTTTATTTTCGATTTTACTTTCACTTTCAATTCTGCCGTCGATTGCCGTCGGCGCGGAACTGCCCGAGGAGGCGCGCCTTTCCGCCGACAGAATGCGTTTCGACTCTCAAACCGGCGACTTTCTCGCGACCGGGAACGTCCTCATCCAGGCGGGAGGGCTGGTCGTCGCCGCCCCGCGCGGCGTCGGCAACGCCCGGAATAAAGAAGTGTATTTCTCGGAGGGCATCGTGGCCTCCGGCGACTGGCGGGGCGACTGGATCGACCTGACGGCCGGGACCATCGAACTTCACTTCGATCAGCCCCTCGCCTGCACGGCGGAGGGCGAGGTCAGGGGCGACGTCGGGAAAATCTCAATCGACGCGGACAAACTTTACATGAAGGGCCCGGACATCTCCGCCCGGAACGTGCGCCGCCTGGAGGACCGCGAGGCGGGCATCGCCTTCGGCGCGGACGACGTCGCGGGAACCCTGATGGACGGGGTACTGACGGCGCTGACCGCAAAAAAGAAGGTCTGGCTGCAGGGCCGCCCCGGCCAGGGCGGCGACATGGCGGACATTCGCGGGGACATGGCCGTCTACTCCGTCGAGCGCGGCAGCGTCGTTTTGAGCGGCAACGTCCGGGCCGTCCAGAAGGGGCGAACCCTCACCGCCCAATCTCTCGTCTACTTTCCGGCCAGCAACCGGGTGGAGGCCATCGGAGGCGTCCGCGGCGGAGGAACGGTGGTCAGCGAGGACCGGGCGACCATCACCATCGATCTGAGGCAGGAAAAACAGAAGAGGAACAAAAATTGAGCGACGCCCCGCATTTTCCATCAAACTCCTCGAACTCCTCAAACTCCCCGGATTCTCCCGATGCCGCCCGCCTCTCCTCTTCCCTGACGCTGGCGGCGCGCGGCCTTCGCAAGAGCTACAGAGACCGTCTCGTCGTGGACAACGTGGACATCGAGGTCCGACCGGGCGAGGTCGTGGGCCTTCTGGGGCCCAACGGCGCGGGAAAGACCACTTCCTTCCACATGATTGTGGGGCTCATCAAACCGGACGCGGGCGAGGTTTTTATCGGCGACCAGGACCTGACGGGCATGCCCGTGTTCCGTCGTTCGCGCCGGGGGATCGGCTACCTGCCGCAGGAGACCTCCGTGTTTCGCAATCTTACGGTCCGCGAGAACCTCGAGCTGGTCTGCGAGGAAATGCGGCGTCCCGGCGGGGGAGGAAGGACCGAAGGGGAATCTCCGGTCGATGGCCTGATGGAACAGTTCGGCATCGCGCACCTCGCGGACACGAAGGGCTACGCTCTGAGCGGCGGGGAGCGCCGCCGGGTGGAAATCGCGCGTTCCATGCCCCTGCGCCCCGACTTCATTTTGCTGGACGAGCCCTTCAGCGGCATCGACCCCATCGCGGTCAGCGACATCCAGAGCATGATCCACGCCCTGAAAACCCGAAATTTCGGCGTGCTGATCACCGACCACAACGTGCGGGAGACCCTCTCCATCACGGATCGAACCTACCTGATTCACAACGGACGCATCATCCTGAACGGAACCCCCGCCGAGATGATGGAAAACCCCCTGGCCCGCAAATTCTACCTCGGCGACGATTTCTCCTGGTGAGAATCGACCGGGCATAAAGCGTACGCGGCCACGACGGCCTGCCCGACGGAGACGCCCTCGTCGTTGGGCGAGACGCTGCGGTGCGTCAGCACCCCGAATCCGCGCCTCCCGAGTTCGCGACAGGTCCGATCGAACAGCAGCCGGTTCTGCCAGACGCCGCCGGAAAGCGCCGCGTGTTCGAGGCCCGTCTTTTGTCTCAGAACGTCGCAGACGTCGCATATCGCCAGAGCCAGTCCCTCGTGAAACGCCCCCGCCGCCTCCCCGACTCCGCGTTTCGAAAGAACGAGGCTCCTCACGGCGCGATGCCAGTCCAGAAAAACGAAGTCGTCCCGCGCGCCCCTTTTCTCCGGAACGTCGAAGGGCAACGCGTCGCCGCCCGGCAGGTCGGCCCCGTTCTCCAGAGCCATCGCCGCCTGGCCGTCGTACGTGGCCGTCCGGCACAGGTTCAAAAGGGCCGCGACCCCGTCGAAGAGCCGCCCGCAGGACGTCGTGACCGGAGCCGCGGAAAGGGCGGCGGAGACCGCCTCGATCAGGGCCGGCGAGAGCCCGTGGCCAGACAGGATTTTTTTCACCTCATCCGCGTCGAAGGTCTCGCACAAAAGGGCCAGAGCGCAGCGCCAGGGCTCGCGAATCGCGCGCTCTCCGCCGGGAAGGCGAAAGGGCGACAGAGATCCCATGCGCGTGAAGCCCCGGGCATCGCCGACCAGAAACTCCCCCCCCCATATCGTGCCGTCGTCGCCGTACCCCGTTCCGTCGAAAATGACGCCGATGGCGGGGCCGGAAAAAGCGTTGTCCAACAACACCGAGGCCAGATGGGCATGATGATGCTGCACCGGGCGGAGGACGACGTCATCCCCGCAACCGCAACCACAAAAACTTCTCGCCAGCTCCGTCGCCACGTAACCGGGGTGTTTGTCGAACGCCAGAATTTTGGGCTCGACCCCGTACAGGTCGATGAAGTGCGACAGCGAACGCCTGTAGTACGTCGCCGTCTCCAGCTGGTCGAGGTCGCCGAGGTACTGCCCCGGGAAAAGCGCCCTTCCCCTCGTCAGAGTCCAGGTCGACTTCAACTGAGCCCCGGCCGCCAGAATGTCGGGGTTTACCACATCAGAGGGAAGGGACATCGGATTGGGGACGTACCCGCGGGCGCGCCTCAAAAAAATAAAATTTCCGCCCGTCGGAAGCACGACGGAATCGTCGATGGGCGTGTGAATATCCCGGTCATGACACAGAATGAGGTCGACGATCCCGGACGACGCCCCAAGGGTCGAAAAAGCCTCTTCGTTGCCGGAAACGATGGGGGCGTCGCTCCTGTTGGCGCTGGTCATGACCAGAACCTCGAATTTTTCCATGATCAGGTGATGCAGGGGCGCGCAGGGAAGCATGACGCCAAGGCGTCTCTGGCCAGGCGCGACGAGGGGCGAAACCGGCGCGGACGTCGGCGGGCAGAGGACGATGGGACGCTGCACGCCCGTCAGCAGGCGCTCCACCTCGGAGGACATCTTCACGAGACGCCCCGCCGCGGCGACATCCCGGACCATCAGGGCGAAGGGTTTGTCCGGCCTGTGCTTACGCGCGCGCAGTTCCCTCAGCGGTTCGTCCTCAGGAAGGCAGGCGATATGAAAACCGCCTATCCCCCTGACGGCGACGATCTCTCCCCCCTCGATCGCGCGTATCAGCCTCACGATCGCCTCGTCCCCCTCGCACAGCGTTCGGCCCGAGGGGTCGGCGAGCCAGACTTTCGGTCCGCACACGGGGCAGGCGTTGGGTTGGGCGTGATAGCGCCGGTCGTCGGGGTCGTGATACTCCCGCTCGCATTCGGGGCACATCGGAAAAGCACGCATCGTCGTCATGGGGCGATCGTAGGGAAGGGCCTCGATGATGGTGTAACGCGGCCCGCAGGCCGTACAGTTGATGAAGGGGTAGCGGTAACGCCGATTGTGCGGATCGCGCATCTCCGCCAGGCAATCGTCGCAGACCGCGAGGTCCGAGGGGATCAGCACGCGCTGCTCCGCGGACCGCAGGCTTTCGACGACCGAAAAATCCGCAAACGTCCGGCGCGTTACGGGGACGCTTCGCGTTTGAACGTCGGAAACGACCGCGGCGGCGGGATGTTCTTCCCTGAGAACGCGGACGTACTCCCCTATCGAGGCATCGTCCCCTTCCAGAACGACCTCGACCCCACCGGAGGTGTTGCGCACCGTTCCACAAAGCCCCAGAGATCGAGCCGCCCTGACGCAGAAGGGCCGAAACCCCACGCCCTGAACGACGCCCGTAATTAAAAGTTCAGCCCGCCGCATGGAATAAAAATGAACATATTTTCCGCTCAGGCTCGATGAAACTGTCTGTCGCCGGGCGCGTACAATTTTTATCGGTAATATGTCGATGATGCACGTCAAACGCCTCGATTGCCATAATCAGATTTCGCCATTTGCAGCCGGGACTTCGGGTCGTCGAGAGTTTTTGCTTTTGCCGGCCCCGTTAAAGAGAGGCTCCTTCATTCCGGCGAATCACGCTGTTCGATATTATACCCGCTCGCGTCGCCATCCGTCAGTTCTTAAAACACGCGAGTCGTCCCTGGAAAAGTTCCCCCGAGACGACTCGTGTGTTCCTCATATTCTATTTTAAAAGGCTTTACGACACAATCAGTCCGATGTCAATAGGGCGGGTAGTAACCCTGATGCGGATAACCGTAATAGACTCCGTACGGAACGGTATAGACTGGTTGCGGCACGACGTAGACAGGAGCCGGTACTAATATCCGTGGAGGGTAATAATAAACATTGGGGGCCGCCTGATACAAAGGGCCTCCGCCGTACACGGGGCGGTTTTCTCCGTAGGCGGCGGACCCTCCTCCGGGCCCTCCGTAATACGCTTCATAATATGTCCCCGCCGCGGCATACCTGGGATCCGCATATCCCCTGTCGTCCGCTCTGTCGTCCGAGCCCTCTATCCCTCCTATATCTCCTATTTCCGCCATCGCGGTCCCCGCCATGCACAAAAAGGCCACGGTCAGCAAAACCAGCATAACTTTTTTCATCTGAAGCATCCTCCCTGATCTTTAAAATCGACTTCTTCCATTGTCCCGGCACCCATAAAGCCCATAACCTCCGGATGTTTCGCGCTGATTCAGAAAAGTATTACCGATATCAGAAATTTTCCAGGAACTTTACGATAGTTTTGCAGTAGTATAGCGGTAATTCTGTGAAAAGACAAGGGATATTCGTCTCTCTGAGCAAGTACCATAAAAAAAAGGAGGGCCGAAGCCCTCCTGGTGTTTCTTTGAAACAGAAGCGAAACGCGTTTCTGAACTAGAACGTGATCGAGGTGCGGAAACGAATGACGCTGGGATCGTTGACGATGCCTTCCAGTGCCTTATCCGCATCGAACGCGCCGTAGAGCAGACCGAACTGGACGCTGGGATTGTATCTGTAGATCACACCCACAGCCCAATGCACGACATCAGCATCTTTACCGTTGTCATAGCCGTCAAACGTGTAGTTTCCAACGTACTCGAAGGTCGACCACTTGTCGTTCCAGTCCTGCTTCGCGCCGATACGCCAGATGGTGAGGTCGCTACCAATCGCCGTCAGAGCGACCTTTCCTAACGTAGAAAAATTACCTGCAGTATATCCATCCGTTCCGCCAAACACAAGAGAACCCCCGTCCGGAATAACGAAGGCC
>JAITPZ010000016.1 GCA_031289165.1 Synergistaceae bacterium | reverse complement strand
AGAACTCCTGGGCCGGGGCAAATCCATAGCCCTTAACAGCGCCTGCGTGGTCTTTGCCGAATCGGAGATTATCGGGCTCCTCGCGAAGGGCGTATCACGGGAGGAAATTTTGGGCGGCGCCGCATCTTCCCTGGCGGTACGGATCGCCTCCCTCGCGGCCCGCCTTCCCGTGGAGGAGCCTATTGTCCTGAGCGGTGGGCTTTCCTGGAGCGGCTGTTTCGCGGGCGTCCTTTCCCGCGCTCTTGGACAGGAAGTAAAGCCTCTTGAAAACGGCGAATACGCAGGGGCAATAGGCGCGGCGTTGACAGGACTAAAATGTTTGTAATTATCAAAGGCGCGGGGGATCTCGCCTCCGGTATAGCCCTGCGCCTCCATCACGCCGGTTTTGATATCGCAATGACTGAAACCGCCGCGCCCACCGCTGTCCGCAGAACCGTCTCCTTTTGCCGGGCCGTCTACGAAGGCAGCGCCCAGGTAGAAGATGTACGTGCGGTCCTGGTAAAAGATGAAACCGAAATGTGTCGGGCTCTTGCCCAAAAACAGATCGCCCTCTTTATCGATCCCGAAGCCACAATAGTAAAAAAATACAAACCCCAGGCGCTCATCGACGCGATCATGACGAAAAAAAACACCGCCGGAACGTAGAGGCGCGCGAAGCGAACGTAGTCCTCAAGGCCCGCCTGCGCCCACAGAGTTCTGTACTGACGACCCCAAAAGAAGAACGTCACTACTGTGGAGGGAAAAACAAACATCACGCGTACGCAGTCGATCAGGTTGACGCGCGGAATAAAAAGGGTGAGACGAATGGCATATCCCAGATATACGGCGAAGGACAGGAAAACAAAATCAAGGAGAGCCACGTAAAGACCGTGGCTCGACACCTTTTTCCATGTGTTAAAAAAACTTTGCAGTATTCCTGTTCCTGTACGCATCGTAAAGGATTCAGAGGTTTTCTCAGATCGCGGCGTCAAATGATAAGCTTCTTGCCGCCCCCCTGCTGCCCTCCCAGTCGGTCGAGCTGACTCAAAACTGCCGCCGGAGCCACGTCGATTTTCGGTTTTTGCTGCTTCGCCATGGCATCTGAAACGCGCTTCTCGTACTCCTCCATTGTTTTTTTAATGGCGTCGGTATCGCTTTTGATCCAGAGCAGAATTCCTCTGGCTACGGTATCCAGCGCTTCCTGCGACGGCATCTGTTCAATCATTCCCAGCTCTTTCAGAGTCCGATGTTCCTCCTTTACGGAATCCAACACGTCCTGATCGGAGATCAGGCCTTTTTTGTAAAGGATACGAAACATAATGTTAAAACGACTCTTCTGATTTTCCGAATCCATGGCCATTCCGTCCACTCGGGCCAGAAGCATGGAAAGAAGCTCGTCAAGTCCTATCTGCATAGGCATATCCGCCAATTCCCCCTTACTGAGAATTCCTCATCGTGTAATTCTAGCACAGAACCAACACGGAGGGGCTTCGGGAAATGACGAAACGAAAGCAACACCGGGATGTTTCATCAAAATTGTACGGAGGGGGCTGTCGGGTATGGAGAAACAAAGAGAATCTCTGGGGAGCCGGCTGGGGTTCATTTTTTTGTCCGCGGGATGTGCCATAGGTCTGGGAAACGTGTGGCGCTTTCCTTTCATTACGGGGCGTTACGGTGGTGCGGCCTTTGTGATCCTTTACCTCGTATTCCTGGTCTGCCTGGCTATGCCCGTCATGATCATGGAATTTGCCGTGGGACGAGCCTCGCAGCGGAGCGTCATCGCCTCCTTCAAGTCCCTGCAGCCGAGAGGATCGTTCTGGTCCGTCTTCGGATATTTCGGTCTGGCCGGGAACTACGTTCTGATGATGTTCTACACCACCGTTACGGGATGGATGCTGGCCTATACATGGCACAACCTGACCGGCAGGCTGGATGGGCTGAATCCCGAGCAGGTAGGCGCTTTCTTTGGAGGCATGCTCGCGGATCCATACGGCATGATCTTCTGGCTGTTCGTCGCGGTGGCCGCCGGATCGCTGATCTGCATGAGAGGACTTCGCGAGGGCGTGGAGCGCGCCACAAAGGTTATGATGTGCGGACTTCTGCTCATCATGATCGCCCTGGCCGCGCGTTCGGTCACGCTGCCGGGGGCGGAAAAGGGACTCGAATTTTACCTGAAACCCGACTTCGGCAGGCTGGTTGAAAACGGCATCTGGAACAGCGTCTACGCCGCCCTGGGACAGGCGTTCTTCACTTTGAGCCTGGGCATCGGAAGCATGGCGATATTCGGAAGCTACATCGGTCGGGAACGTTCCCTGCCGGGCGAATCCATCATCGTTACGGGGCTCGACACCTTTGTCGCCCTTTCGGCGGGCCTCATCATCTTTCCCGCGTGCTTCGCCTATGGTGTGGAGCCCAACGCCGGACCGGGCCTGATTTTCGTGACCCTGCCCAACATGTTCAACAACATGCCTCAGGGACGCGTATGGAGCACACTTTTCTTCCTGTTCATGAGCTTTGCAGCCATGACCACGGTGGTGGCGGTCTTCGAACTTCTCATCGCCAGCTCCATGGACGCACTGGGATGGAGTCGCAAAAAGGCCAGCCTCGTCAACTTCTTCGCCATTTTCATTTTATCCCTGCCCTGCGTACTCGGTTTCAACGTCTGGTCGAGTTTCGCCCCCCTGGGCGAGGGAACCATCGTGCTGGACCTGGAGGATTTCATCGTCAGCAACAACCTGCTGCCTCTGGGTTCCATCGTTTACCTCCTGTTCTGTTGCGCTCGCTGCGGGTGGGGCTGGGACAACTTCATTACCGAGGCCAACGCCGGGAAGGGAATCAAAGTCGCTCAGGCGCTGCGCCCTTATTTTACCTGGGTCGTCCCCCTCGCGATCGCCATTATTTTTGTCTTCGGCTACATCGAAAAATTCTTTTAAAAACTTTTAAGCCGGGGAATATTTTTGAGGATTTACTAAAAATATTCGAAGAGTATGATCTTTTGGGGGACGGAGGGGACTTCAAAAACCTCGTCCCCCCAAAATTTTGGAGAGGCGTGGAGAGAGTGCAGGGCATAATCGAAAATTCCGCGGAAAGTTCTCCCGTGAAACCGAATCTCATGGAATTGAACATAGAAAAAGTATCCAGCGACGGCAGCGGCATCGCGCGTTCCGACGGAGGGGTCGTATTCGTCTCCGGGGCGTTGCCGGGAGAGACCGTGGAGGCGGAGATCACGAAGCGCAAAAAGGACTTCGCCCTTGCGCGCGTCGCCCGCGTGAAAAAACCCCATCCACACAGAATTACACCGGCCTGCACCGTATTCGGCTCCTGCGGAGGCTGTCAGCTTCAGCATGCGTCCTACGAACTTCAGCTTGAAATAAAGGCCGACATCCTGCGGGACGCCCTGAGCCGCATCGGGGGATTCGACCTTCGCGAAGGCGAACTTTCCAGGATCGAATGTGTTCCCTCGCCACAGGAATGGGGATACCGCAACAAGGCCTCCTTTCCCATACGGAGGATAAAGGGCAAACCCGCAGCGGGCTTTTATCAGGCCGGAAGCCACCGGCTGGTGCAACTGACGAGCTGCCCCGTGAACGCCGCCCCTCTGAACCGGCTTTTTGCCCTTGTGCAGAACGAGCTGCCGAACCTGTCGCTCGATGTCTACGACGAGCGCGAACACAGGGGCGCGCTGCGCCACCTCATCCTGAGGGCCGGGCTCCACACGAAAGAAACCCTGGTCTCTCTCGTGATCAACGGAAGGCTGAACACCGCGAAAATGAAAAGCCTCACGGGATTGTGCCGCACCCTGAAGGAAGCGACGACCGTGACGCTGAACCACAACTCGCGCCCGGGGAACGTCATTTTGGGCGAGCGGACCGAGGCGCTCAGAGGAACGGGTCTGATAACGGAACTTCTGGACGAATGGACGCTGCGATACGATACGACGTCGTTTTTTCAGGTGAACACGGAGCAGTCGACGCGCCTTTACCGCCACGTTCAGGATCTCGCGCGAGGAAGCGAATCCGTTCTGGAGCTTTACAGCGGGGTCGGATCTCTGACCGGTTACCTCTCGAACGCCAAAACGGTGACGTCCGTCGAGGAATGGGGCAACGCGGTCGAGCTGATGAAGGAAAATCTGAAAAACAACGACATTACGAACATTACCCCCCTCTGCGGCAAAGCGGAAGAGGTGATGATCGGGCTGAATGGAGGGTACGATCTGGTCGTTCCGGACCCGCCGCGAAGCGGTTGCGAACGCGTCGTCCTGGAGAAGATGCTGGAGTTCGGGCCGGAGCGTATCCTCTACGTCTCCTGCAACCCCGCGACGCTGGCGCGGGATGCTAAAATTTTAAGCGAGGGCAACTGTGGCGTGAAGTATAAATTGAAGTCCGTTCGGGCGTTCGAT
>JAITPZ010000258.1 GCA_031289165.1 Synergistaceae bacterium | reverse complement strand
GTTACGGCCTTCGACATGACCTTCGCCGACGTGGCGCTGAACGGGAAAAACACAGAAAACGAGATCGCGGGGTACTCGGGAGGGCGGCCCGTCATGCCGGGAGCGAGTTTCGACCTCTCCGGCGTGGCGACGCAGTACATCAAAGCCGACGCGTTCAATTCCTTCATGATAGCCCTCGGCGCGTCGTCTGACGTCACGGTTTCGGGCGACGTCCCCGCATCGTCCGATGTGACGACCCCGAACGACGTTCCTCTGCTGCCCCTTCGGGTGCGCCTTCGCGTTTCGAGAAAGGAGGCCCCTCTCGTCGGCAGGTGGGACGAAATCGCGAACGCCGACAGCGTGATCGATGCCTTCGCCTCCGTTTGTGCGGTGTGGGTGCGCTCGGACGCCGCGGCCGAGCAGGACATGAACCTCTTCACCACGTTGCGCAACCGCGGATACAGCGTCGACAGATGCGTGCAGGCCTTTACATACGACGATTTCCTGTACCTCGACTTCATCGTTCTGCTCGCCGACGCGGTCAGTCAGAACACTGGAAAAACGGCCTTCTGCCAGGTGGTGGAGGACGACGGGGCGCCTTATATTCTGATCGGAGACGGCAGGGTGGACGAAAAATGGACCCTGAGCTTCTACGTCGCTCTGACGGGTGAAAACCCGTCGGCCGACAATCCCGTGAATCCCGGTCAGCCGGGATCCTCCGGCGGGGGAGGGGGCTGCAACGGAGGAATTTCCGCGGCGGCGGCGCTTTTGGCCCTGATGTTTTTACCGGTCGCCGCGCGACGAATCGGGAAACCGCGGCGTCCAAAATGACCGAGTGAGCCCTGCCCCTTCAGGTCTTTTCTAAAAAAACGAGAGGCCCCCATCCGGAGGTCTCTCGTTTTTTCAGCGTTGTCGTAAACAAATGGTCGTCCCCTCGCCGGACTTCATGCCCGACCGGACAGGGAAAGCTGCTCCCGCAGCTCGGCCGCCTCTTTTGCGATGCGGGCGAGAATCTTCTCTTTTTTCGACGCGGGCAGTTCTGAAAGTTTGGGATCGGTCTCGATGCGCTCCCGTTCCCTCATCAGCATTTCCAGAAGGGCCCCGCGCTTTTCCTCCAAAGCCTGAGCCTCGAGGCGCGCCGCTCGCTCCTCGTCCTCTCTGACAAAAGCGCCGCTCATCATGACCCCTCCCTTCCATATCCTGCATATTCAGGAATTATTTTCTGAATTATATCATGGAAGCTCACTTTTCAAACTTCAGATAAAAATGGAGCGCGGCCGAACTCGCCTTCGGCGGGTGATATAATCCTCCGCATATACAGAATCAAAAGGGGGAACGATCCAATGAAAGACATCATCAGGGAGTTGCGGAACAACTACGAGAGGGGATTCGACTTTTTATTCCAGCAGATCGACGAGGCCTCGGACGCGGCGTGGCAGTCAAAAGCGGGGAAATGCGCCTACTGGCAGCATATTTATCACGCTTTCGTCTGCGTCGACCGATTCGTCCTGCCCGCGGACGCAAAGATTGACATCGGCCCGGAAACCCTGGAGGTCGCGATGTTCAGGGAGACCCCGAAGGCTCCTCTTTCCAAAGATGTCGTCCGCCAGATCGGCAAAGCGGCAAAGGCCCACGCGGACGCGTGGATCGATGGACTTCAGGACGAGGATCTCGCCAAAAAGAACGAGGGCCTGTCCGGCAGACGTGGTACGGACGTGAGCAACGGAACGACCTTCGCAAGCCTGATCGGGCATAATTTTTATCACGTCGGCTGCAACGACACCACGCTCCGCGAAGGCGGACACCTGGGAGTTTATTGATTTAACTGAAATTTAAGCTCAGGGGGGCGGGGCTGCGCAAATCTTCGGGTCGCCCGGCCCCCCTGTTCTAATTATTTCCGCGGGGGCGCGGGATGGGGTTGAAGATGACGTCGCCCATTTCGAGAGGTGCGGAGAGGTCGTCGCTCTCGGGTCCGACGCTGAACTCCGGTGGGACGAACACCGGGGAGGCGCTGAGTTTTTCCTTTGCCGAGGGCGGCGCGGGGGGAACGACGAAGGGGCCCGATTCCTTCGTCCCCGATTTTTCGAGCGCGGCTTTCCGCGCGGCCGGCGTGTAGATCAGCCGGCTCCACCAGTAGCGATTCGTCCCCGGCGAGCTGAAGAACAGGTATTGAACGTCCTTCCCATCGCCCGGGGCGACGCGGATATCGGCGGCTGTGGCGCTGCCCTCATGCTCGAAGGTTATTCCCCTCATCCAGACAAAGGCCCCGCCCATCCAGAAACTCGTGCTTTCCCGATCGTAAAGTCCCAGAAGTTCCGCGTTGGCGCGCAGGAAGGCTCGCGCCCGGGAGTACTCCGGCACCCTGCGCCCCACCCACCACGCGCCGTCCGCGTCGGCGGTCCGAAACTCCTCGTTCGGGCTCGCGTAAAGGGGCGCCTCCAGATAAGCGGCCAGCTGTTCGACAGAAGGGCAGGCCGTTCCGCGCGTTCCCTCCCGATGAAGCCGCATCGCGACGGCCAGCGCGGAAAGATCCCCCATGACGAGCTGTATGTCCGGGTCCGCCTCGATGACGACGGCTTCGGCAGGAACGGCGACGCCGCAAAGCAGCAAAGCGCCCAGCGCCGCGATCAGGGTATTCTTCATTATGTAACGCATATGACACAACATTGCAATATCTCCTTTCACGCCCCGCGGGGGCAACTCGCAAAAATGTCCCGGATCATGAAAATACCTCCCCGCAGCGGCCTTCATGGGATATTTTAGCATGTGCCTCATTTCGGCGGCCTTACAAATATCCGTATCTCGCAAACCTGAAATGCAGTACAATAAGCCTGTAACATAACGGATACGAAAGGACGTTGAAATGGGCGCGGATCGGTTGCGTGATTTTTTCAGACTGGAAAATCTGGGTTGGTTCAGGATTCTGTGGATATTGATCACGGCGACATTCGGCGGCTGGTTGGCCGTTTCTTCTCCGGGATTTGTCGAGTATCGTGATCTCCGCATTTATGATCGCCTGCTGCGGTACAATTCTGCCGAAGTTCAATTTCCCGTAGCTCGAATCGTCGCGGGAGGAGCCTCGCTTGGCAGGGGGCCCTCGTTGCCGTGGTCCCGCACGATGTACGCCGATCTCGTGGAACGTTTGAAGGGCGCGCGTCTGGTCGTGCTGGATATTCCCCTCGAGGGGACGACGTCGCCGGAGGAGGATGAGGTCCTGATTCGGGCCGTTCGGGAGCATGGGCGCGTCATAGGGCGGGCTCAGGTGCTTTTGGCATCTCCTGCGGGGGGGCACATGGTGGAGGGGCCATTCCCCGCGCTCTCCGAAGCTTTCCGGCGCGTGGGCGTCGACGATCAGATGGCGGATGGCGACGGCGTCTATCGGAAGGCCCTCTGGGGCCTGGAGGATATGGCGAGGATGAGGCTGTTTCTTCCCTCTCTGGCGCTGGCTGTGGTGGAGGAACTGGAGCCCTCTGTCGCCTCCGCAGAGCGGGGCGACCGTCTGCGTGTGCGCCTTCCCTGGAAGACCATACCGCTGGGGCGCACTTCCGAGGGCTTTTTTCTCACCCGGCTCAACCATCCTGAGAAAGAAGTCCCGGTGTACGAGTACCTCGACGTTCTGGAGGGAAATGTTCCCGAGTCCAGGTTCAAGGGTGCTGTGGTCTGGGTATCCGCCGGGGATACGACGCGTTCCCTCGAGGAGATGGCCGCTGAAAGGAACAGAGGAAGGGAAAACCGGGAAAACCTTCTTCTGACCGGATACGGAAAGAGCATATCGAAGGGCGAATACTCGTTGCACGCGGTTATCTCGCTGATGAGCCCCTTCACGCTCGTCAGGATTTTCCCCGCGGGCCATGCCGTGCTGACGTTTCTGCTGGTCGTTTTTGCTTCGATCACGGGTTTCGTGCATTTCAAGAAGAGCCTGGTCTTTCTGATTCTCCTTCTGGGGTCCGGGTTTGCCGTCACATCGCTCTTTTTTTTGAAGGCCGGTGTCTGGATCCCGGTGATAGCCCCGATGACGGCCTCGCTGATCGGTTATGTCGGGGGGCAGTGCGGGCTTTTCTGGCATCTCGAACACGAATGGAACGTCCGTTCGCTCTCCATTCGCCCGCTTCTCGAACTGGCGCAAAAGAGCCAGTCGGACTTCGACGAGGGGCTGAACTTCGACGACTACCTGCGGTCGATGTGGAACGACATCGAGGAGAAAACCGGCGTCGAGCTGAAATCCACCCGCATCAGCGAGAACTTCAGTCTGGTCCGGAGCTACCTGGACCAGGCGAGCCGAACGCACCAGCAGGGACAGGAATTTCTGATCATCCACAACGCCGCCGACACCTCGCCGCGCCATCGCATGCTTTTGCCCCTGCCGTTCTGGGGGGGGGATACGAAAAAATCGGCCGGGCCTCGAGTCCGGGAGTACTCCATTCTCGCCTGGGACGGGCGGATTCCCCTGGAGACCCTGACCAGCCTGGCCGCGCTGACGCTCTTCGCCGCGGTTCATTTCCACGCGATGGAGGAAAGCCACCGACGTAAGGATATGCTGATCAAGACGATCGAGGCGATTATGATGGCGGTCGAGGCGAAGGACACGACGACCAGCGAGCATTCGCGCCGGGTCGCCGCTATTTCCCAAAAACTGGCGCAGTGGATGAAACTTCCCCCGCAGGAAGTGGACGACATCTATTTCTCCGCGATCATTCACGACATCGGCAAGCTGGGTATCGCCGACAGTATCCTGAACAAGCCAGGCAAGCTGAACAATCAGGAGCTCGCGGAGATGCGCCGCCATCCTCTGATAGGGGAGAGCATCATGCGCCCGGTCGAGCTGCCCGAATACGTTATGAGCGGTATCCTTCAGCACCACGAGCGGCACGACGGCAAGGGGTATCCTCACGGCATACCGGGGAACGAGATGACGATGGCGGGCAAAATCATCAAGGTGGCCGACGTGTTCGACGCTCTGGTCAACCGTCGTCAGTACAAGGAGCCCTGGACGGAGGAAAAGGTGCGCAACCTCCTTCTGGAGCTTCGCGGCACGGAGTTCGATCCCCAGATCGTGGACGTTTTCATTCGCAACCTCTATCAGACGAAAAACAATCCGATGTTCTACTATGGAATACAGTTGTAGAGAAAATTGAACATGGGGCTCCGCCCCAAACCTCGCAGGGTGCGCGCACTTCTGAGGGCGCGCGCCCCTGACCTTTTGTTTTTTATGGTTCCATTCTCACTCTCCTGGGCAGGGGCATCAGTCTCAGGTCCTCCACCGGGGCGATCCAGCAGTCGAGGAGGCGCCATTTTCCCTCGTGGTATTTCAGAGTGAACTCCAGATACGCGATGCGGTCGGAACGGCCGGCCCCCCGCAGGTCGGCGACGCCTTTGAGCTCCTGAATCCCATCGTTGTCGATATCAGTGGGCTGCAGGGTCAGGTGGCCGACGCCGCGTATGTTGATGGAGCTTCGAAGGCGGCCGGAGTTGTCGTTGTAGATGCGTCTGCGGTCGTAGAGGTCCTTTCGGGAGGCCAGATCGATCAGGACGTGAGCGCTGCTCTCGCCGGCGTCGTTTCCCGTCGCGATGATCTCGGCGCGGTATCCGTTGAAAAACCTGCCCCGCATGACGGGCAGTTTCGTGTTTTTAGAGTCGTAGAGGATCTGCTTTTCCCGTCCGTCGATGATGAACAGGCGTCCGACCCCCTCGTCGCTTCCGGTTCTGACGGTCAGCACGATCTCCGACCTGTCCGCGGCCGTGAAGCTCCGGAGCTCTATTTTCGACTCGTATCCCCGGAGATCGTCAGGAAGGCGAATCAGAAAGGGAGAACCGTCGGGCGGAGCGATTTCGATCAGCAATCCGCGATCATAGAGGCCGCCCGCTTTTCGGAGGGCCACCAGACGGATCCGGTCGATTTCTCCGGAGCGCAGGCTGCCGCCGATCTCCTGAACAATAAAGTACCTGCCCTCCAGACCGTAGGGCTTTCCGTCGAAAACCGGCAGCGTCGGGTTCAGCAGGGCCTTCATCAGTTCATCGATGGCGTTTTCGCCCTCGGCGTCGTCCTGGAATTGCGCGTCGATTTCCGCGCTCATGTCGGCGTCAAAATCGTCCGACGCCACCCCCTCGGAGGGGAGGATGAATTCGACGTCCCCGGACGCCTCGGCATTTCCGGAAAGATACCTCGACAGCAACTCCTCGTAGCCCGACCCTCCGGACGCGTTTTCGCCCGGGGACGCGGCGGGCTCCCCCCCGAACGCCGCCCCGCTCAGGCAGCAAAGGAAACTCACAAACAAAACACCCGCCGGAAAAATCAGCCTCTTCATCATCTCACTCCCGGTATCAAAACCCCCTCACCCCGACCAGCGGGAGGGGCCGTACATATTCTCGCATCCCCCGCCGCGAAGCGGTTGCCGGGTCAGGGGGCTACGCCCCCTGGAGGCAGTGGAGCCATGCGGAGAGGGTGCGCTCCGTCGTCGTGCCGTTGAGCCGGTCCGGCTTGCCGCCGCCCCGCGCGTTCAGCTCAGGGAAGCGCTTGAGGAATCCGGTCAGGTCGACGTCGACCTTCGCGCCCCGCAACAGTATAAATGGAAACGGCCCATCCGGGGCGGACTCGCCCGAAGCGTCGGGCAGGAGGACGAGGCAGAAGGCGTCGGGATGTTCGTCGACGCAGTTGCGCGCGGGCGTCGAGAGCAGCTCCTTCGTCAGGCCGGGCAGCAGGGCGAAGAACAGGGGACGGTCCGCGACGCGGCGCTCCTCCCACGGAATGGTGACCAGGGCGCGCAGCC
>JAITPZ010000162.1 GCA_031289165.1 Synergistaceae bacterium | reverse complement strand
GTTCTCATTTTCAGCGTTTCCCCAGTTCTCGTGTCTTCCCCGGAGCTTTACAAAGACGACGCCGTCATTTGGCGCGCCCCATCTCTCCGACGCGGGGGTCATTTTTACCGCTCCGTTCGTGTTCACCCTGTAGAAATGCGCTACCGTACCGAATTTGTTCTCGTTGAAAAACATGTCGTGGAGTGTTTCCGGCGTGGGCGCAATGTCGTCGAAACGCGCTGTGTTGCTGTCGTCCTCAAATTTGACGTAAATCATCGCGATTTTACGCTCGACCTGCTGCTGTCCGAGCCCGGATTGCGGTCGCGCGATTTCCATTTGAGGCGCGTCTTTCGTCCGTTTCCGCCTCAGAAGCGCGTCACGGGCAGCGCGGGCTTTTTCGGCGCGCTCAATCAGACGCTGAGGGATGGGATCTTTCAGGGCGCACATTGGCGTATCTTTATCATCGGACGCGGGGTTTCGGACAAAACCGGCGGCGGCCGTCGTGGTCTGAATGACGACGCCACGCTTCGATTCCTCTATCGAACCTGGGATAATCACTGTATCCGATTGCCTGTCTGCCCAGGCTCCGATGTAAAGATCTCCGTCATCTCCAAAAACGACAAGATTTCCTTCGGAATCCGTCAGATAGTGCAGAAATTCGTCGCCGTGCGCCTGATACTTCACGATCGTGCCGTCGCGCCGGATATGCGTCCGCACCCCCGGCCCCGCCGGAACCGCGAGCCCAGGAGAAGCGTCCGCGACAAATAGCGCATACAGCAGAATTATCGTAAAAAACGCGACTTTCTTCATGTCTGTAATCATCCTTTCACCGAGCTGCTTTCAGCGCAAATTCTTTATCCTGGCTTCGGGCAGTCCCGCCATTTTTGCGATAGTCCCGCTGTCCATTCCCATAGTGAGAGAATTTTTTCCTTTTTCCCGTTTCAGCCCTTCGTTTCAGCCCTTCAACCCCGAGCCTTTTATTATAGCATCAGGACAATCACGCCCGCGCGTTTGCCCTGGTTGTCTCTCACTCGCCCGTTCGGGCTCCCCTCCGAATTTATGATAATATAACGGAGTTTCACCGTGAACGACGCGATATTGCCTCCGGAAGGATGGGGTTTTGATGGGAAGAAACAGAGAACTGCCCAGGGGGTACACGCCCGGAACAATGGAGGAAAAGTGGTACGCCTTTTGGATCAGGAAGGGGCTTTTCGAGGCGGAGATCGACACGGACGTCGATGGAAGAAGAAGGCCGCCTTTTTCGATCGTGATTCCCCCACCCAACGTCACGGGATCGCTGCACATGGGGCACGCCTTCAACAACACCTTCCAGGACATCATGTGCCGCACGCGCCGGATGCAGGGGTACAACGTCCTCTGGCTTCCGGGGACGGACCACGCGGGTATCGCCACGCAGAACGTCGTGGAGAAGGATCTGGCGACGAAGGGGCTGACGCGCCACGACCTGGGGCGCGAGGCGTTTGTCGAGAAGGTTTGGGAGTGGAAAAAAATCTACGGCGACCGCATCGTCACGCAGATGAAAAAGTTGGGCAACTCCTGCGACTGGCGACGCGAGCGCTTCACTCTGGACGCGGGGCTTTCCTGCGCGGTGCGCGAGGTATTCGTCCAGCTCTATAAAAAAGACCTGATCTACAAGGGAAAATACATCATCAACTGGTGTTCCCGCTGTCACACGGCGCTCTCCGACCTCGAGGTCGAGTACGACGAGGCGCCGGGGAAGTTTTACTACGTCCGCTATCCCTTTGAGGACGGAGCGGGCGAGGTTACGGTGGCGACGACGCGCCCGGAGACGATCCTGGGCGACGTGGCGATCGCCGTGCATCCGCGCTCGGAGCAGTTCAAACACCTGATCGGCAAAAAGGTCCGCGTGCCCCTGACGGGGGATGGGGGAGCGGAATCGCTGCGCCTGATCCCGATCATCGAGGACAACATGGTCGATCCCGAGTTCGGAACGGGCTGCGTCAAGATCACGCCCGCCCACGACCCCAACGACTTTCTGGTCGGCCAGCGTCACGACCTGCCGCAGCTGCAGGTCATCGACGGCGAGGGCTTCATGAACGAGAACGCGGGGGCCTATAAGGGCCTTTCCGTGAAGGAGGCCCGCGAGAGGGCGGCGGAGGACCTCGAAAAAGGGGGATTCCTGATTCGCACGGAGGACATTCGCCACGCGGTCGGGCACTGCCAGCGCTGCAGCACCGTCGTCGAGCCCTGCCTTTCGGAACAGTGGTTCGTGCGCGCAAAACCGCTTGCGGAGCGCGGGGTGAAGGCCGTTCAGGACGGACTGATCCGTTGGATTCCGGAGCAGTGGGAAAAGACGTACTTCCAGTGGATGGAGAACATCCGCGACTGGTGCATCTCGCGTCAGCTCTGGTGGGGTCATCGTATCCCGGCCTGGATCTGCGCCGACTGCGGGCACGTCACGGTGTCCGCGACCGACCCGACGGAGTGCGAGAGCTGCAAAAGCGCCAATATTACCCAGGACGAGGACGTTCTGGACACCTGGTTCAGCAGCGCGCTCTGGCCGTTCTCCACGATGGGCTGGCCGGAAAAGAAACCGGAGCTGGAATATTTTTACCCGACGTCTCTGATGGTGACGGGGTTCGACATCATCTTTTTCTGGGTCGCCCGCATGATCATGATGGGACTCGAGTTCATGGACGCGGAACCCTTTAAGGACGTCTACATCCACTCCCTGATCCGCGACGAACACGGGCAGAAAATGAGCAAGTCAAGGGGCAACGTCATCGACCCGCTGGACATGATCGAAAAATACGGCGCCGACGCCCTGCGTATGGCGCTGGCGGCGCTTTCGACTCAGGGGCGCGACATTCTGCTGTCGTCGGGAAGGATCGAGACGTATCGCTTCTTCATGAACAAGCTCTGGAACGCGGCGCGTTTCGCGCTGATAAACCTGAGCGACGAGGCGGAGGCCATCGACCCCGGACAGCTGCGCCTGCAGGATCGCTGGATCCTCTCCCGAACGCAGGAGATCGTGGAAAGCGAGACGCGCCTGATCGATGAGTACAACATCGGCGAGGCCGCGCGCCTGCTCTACGACTTCATCTGGGGGGACTTCTGCGACTGGTACCTGGAGATGTCGAAGCCGGCGCTGCACGGCGAGGAGGGAGAGGCGCGCAAAAAGACCGTACAGGGGATACTGGACGAGGTGTTTCGGACGCTGCTGCCGCTTCTGCATCCCTACATTCCGTTCGTGACGGAGGAGCTGTGGGAGGCGTTCGGCTACTCGAACGAGGAGAGGGAGTCGATCATGCAGACCGACTGGCCGCTCCCGAAGGGCGGGTATCGCTTCGACGCCGCCGAGGTCCGGGAGACGATGCGAAACTTCCAGGAGACGGTCCGCGTCCTGCGTAACCTGCGCGCCGAGGCGCACGTCGCTCCCCAGCAGTGGATGAACAAAGCCGTGATTCGCATGGATCGCCCGGAGTTCGTCGCGATGCTGAAGGAAACCCTGCCCATGACGACGCTGCTCTGCCGCGTGAAGGAGATCGAGGTGCTGCCCGCCTCCTCGCCGCGTCCGCACGCGTCGCTTTCGTCAGTCATCGGAGAGGGAGAGATCAGCCTCCACGTCGGCGACGTGCTGGACCTCGACGCCGAGATCGCGCGCCTGAAGCAGGAACTGCTCTCCGTCGAAAAGACCGTCGCCGTGAGCCGGGGTCGTCTGGAAAAACCCGACTTCGTCGCCCGCGCGCCGCAGGAGGTCGTGGAAAAGGAGCGCACCCGCGTCGCCGAGGGCGCGGCCCAGATAACGCGCATTCAGGAAAACCTGAAAAGCCTGAGCGGGTAAATCGGGCGGAAAATCGGGGAAACGCGGAACAACGCTTCTTTCAATAAAGCGGGGGGTCGGGAAGGTTCCGTCCCCCGAATTTTTTTTCAATCGGCGTCAGCCGACGCCGAGGTCGGTATTGTTCAATAATACTTCGCAGTTCGGCATGTCTTTCACACGGGGGTACATTTCCCGCTCGAACCACTTCGTCAGCTCCACGTCCTGTTTCACGGAAGTGGAGTTCGGGCAGAACACGTTCACGCTGAAATATTCAAACATCCCGGACGCAATATCGACGTCGCGCCGAATCATGTCCCTCGTCTGTCCCTCGACGCCGACAAGCAGGCACACGCCGTCGAAGTACCCGCGAATTTCCTCGGGCGATACGTGCGGAACGCCCTTGTTCATCCTTCGGCGAAACTCGGGGTCGAAGCTCTCGATGCCGGTGCGGAATTTGACGGACGTCCCGGGAAATTCGCTCCGCATCGCCTCGAGCCGGCGGTAATAAGCATAGTGGGCCTCGAACCAAAGCGTGCGGACGTTTTTTTCCAGGACAATTTTTTTGATGTGATCGAGCGTTTGGGCGTCCAGTTCATGGACGGACCCCGAGTCGATGATGTCCAGCGTGCCGTGTTCTCCCGTCGCCATGTCGAGAATTGACCTGTTGTCCGGAAATGGGTCGTCGCAGGCGTCCAGATAGTAATCGCAGAACAGGCATTTTTTGTGAAAACATCCTGTCCCCCGCAGCAACAGCAGCTCGCGCGGAAATTTTCCCGTTATGTTCGCGTATCGGCTGGCTATCTTATCCATCGCGACGCCCCCGGTCGAGTCCTATAATTTTTTGAGCGCGTGGATCGCCGCATACGCCAGCGGTGTTCCGCAAACGGCCTCCACAGCCAGCTTTATTCCATACTGGGCCACGACCATGAATAAGAGGTCCGATAACCTGGCCGTTCCTCCAAACGCTATCAGCACAAACAAAACCGTGTCGAACACGTATCCAATCATTGAACTGCCGATCGTCCTCATCCATAAATAGCGTCCCCGGGTCCATATCCTGATCTTCTCCATAAAAAACGCGTTGGAAAGCTCGCCGCAGAGAAAGGCGACGAGCGACGCAAAAACGATTCTCGGCACGTAAGTGAATATCGCGGCGTACGCGTCCGAAATGTCCATCAGATAGTCGGGAGAGGGCAGCAGCACCCCCAGCGCCGTCGCCGCGACCAGGATGATATTACAGCAAAAAGTCAGCCATATCACGCTCTTCGCCGTGCGAAATCCCCATATTTCCGTCAGAACGTCCCCGAGCATATAGGCCAGCGGAAACGTGATCGTCCCGGCGTCAAAGACGGCGATCCCTCCGATGCTGACCAGTTTGACGGCCATGACGTTTGCCGTGAGATACGCCGTCGTCATCAGGGCGGCGATGACGACCAGAGGCGTGAACTCGCCCGCGTTTTTGAATTCGACTTCCCCATCCGGCCGTCCGCGCATTTCGAGAGAATCTCCTTTCCGTCGGAGGATGCGGGATATTCCTCAGCCTCCGCCCGAGCCCCCTGCGTTCCCCGCGAGTATAATGGCAGAGAGCCCGAAAATAAAGCAATAATAATAACATGAACGGAGGAATGGCGATGGTTTATATTTGCAGCATCTGCGGGTATGTCCACGACGAGGAGAGGGAAGGAAAGCCCGTGACCAGCCTGGAGTGCTGCCCCGTCTGCGGGCAGGACGTCGGCAATTTCAGGCGGGACGCCTCCGGAGACGCTCCGGAAACGGGGCGCTTCGACGCCGCCGCCCCGGAGGCGGGCTCCCTGGAGTTCGCTCGCGAGTTCGTCCGGGAGGACAAAACGGAGCGGGGTATGGCGGATATCCACGGAATGGCGGTCCGGGGCGCGTCCATCATCGAGTCCATGAGCGTCAGGAACGTGACGCCGTCCTGGGACGATATCCTCATTCTGGGCGCTCAGCTGAACCCCCTGCCTCTGAGCGAACACGCGGAGGTCAGCGTCGAGACGGTTATCGGGAAGCACGCCAAAAAGCCGATGGTGATCGACACGCCCGTGTTTATCTCCCACATGTCCTTTGGGGCCCTGTCCCGGGAGGCCAAGGTGGCGCTGGCGGCGGGCTCGGCCATGGCAAAAACGGCCACATGCAGCGGCGAGGGCGGCATTTTGCCCGAGGAGCGCGCGGCCGCTTATAAATACGTTTTCGAGTACGTGCCGAACCTGTACAGCGTGACGGAGGAAAACCTGCGGGCCTCCGACGCCGTGGAGATCAAGATCGGACAGGGCACGAAGCCGGGCATGGGGGGGCATCTTCCGGGCGAAAAGGTGACGGAGGAGATCGCGCGGATTCGAGGCAAGGCCGTGGGGCAGGACATCATCAGCCCCTCGACCTTTCCCGGAGTCGAGACGAAAGAGGATTTGAAGCGGCTCGTGGCGGACCTGAGAGAGCGGACCGGCGGGCGGCCCATCGGCGTCAAAATAGCCGCGGGACGGATCGAGAGGGACCTGGAGTACGTCGTCTTCGCGGAGCCCGACTTCGTGACCATCGACGGGCGAGGCGGCGCCACGGGAGCGAGCCCCAAAATCATCCGGGATGCCACCAGCGTCCCCACCATTTACGCGCTGCACAGGGCCAGAAAGTACCTCGACGCCCGGGAGTCGGACATCGACCTGGTCATCACGGGAGGACTTCGGATTTCCTCGGATTTTGCCCGGGCCATTGCCATGGGGGCCCAGGCCGTGGCCATCGCCTCCGCCGCGCTGATCGCCGCCGCGTGCCAGCAGTACAGAATCTGCGGAAGCGGAAACTGCCCCGTCGGCGTCGCTACTCAGACCCCTGCGCTTCGGGAACGCATGAACGTCGACGCGGCCGCGAAACGCGTGCATAATTTTTTGAAGGTGTCCACCGAGGAGCTGAAGACCTTCGCCCGCATAACGGGGCACAGATCGGTACACGAGCTGAACGTCGACGATCTTTGCACGACGAACCCGGAAATCTCCGAGAACACGTCGATTGCCCACGCCTGACGCTCATCGAGGGAAACGCAGGCGATGAAAGCTCAAAGGAACGGAGTTCACCGCTCCCTCTGAGCTTTCATCGGCCCTTTTGCAATCAACGTCAGAAATAAACCCCGCCCTTCGGAAGATCATTCCAATCGAAAACGACTCGATAAACAGTTAACAGAACGCTTTTCCAGTTTGAATATTTGTCCATTGTCAATCCAGGCTATATGGCCTGGATTATATGGCCTATAACAGCGCTGTTTACGCATGTTATATTATACAGGCAAATGGGAATCGAGTTACTTTATTTAATGCGCTGAATGGATAGTGTCGTCACGAAGAATTTTACGCCGTTCTTTATCGTGATTTTTTGCAGGGAGATGATTTTATGAAACGAGTGTTGACAGCGGTATATCTGGCGGTATATCTGTTTTCTTTGTGCGCGGGCGGAGCGGAGGCGGCGGTGTCCTTTCGGGCGTTTTCGAAGGAGACCAGCTATCCCCTGGAGGATGCGATTCTGAAGGGAATGGAGCCCAACGTGCTTTTTTTCCTCGATACGTCGGCCTCCATGGCGATGTCGATGAAGGGAGAGTATCCGACGTTTGTCTCGGACGACAAATGGATGCAGGCCAACATGCCGGTCATGCGCGACGCCACCTACCGGGCCGGTCTGCTGGATCACCACACCTTCGGAACGGGAGCGCGCCCCGTGAGCGCGGGGACCGAGGCCGATCAGAAGGCCAGAAGAAACAACAACAGCCTGACCCTTCCCTTCGTGTCCCCCTGGACCGGCACCGAGAAGGTGGTCAGGGATACGTTTACCTCCGCCAGCAAGGTAGAGTGGGCGAACAGGGACAGCCAGGTGAACGCCGGCTACTCCGATTTGAGCTACCGGGAGCCCGCGCTCAGGGGTTACTCCCGTTACGGGAGAGATATAGATTCAACCAACAACATCATCGGAGACCCCAACTGTTATTATTCCCCGGACCCCGCAAAACCCTATCTTCTGACGCTGCGCGATTCCCTCTACGCCTACTGGAACGGAAAAGGGGACGATCCCGGCATGCCCTTCACGCTGAGCCAGTACCTGCCGAAGGGAATACTCCAGGGGGTGTCCGTTTCCGAAAACGTGACGAACTCCTACCTGGTCCCAAACGACAGCAAAATGTACAAAATGAAACTGGTTCTGTGGCGGCTCCTGAGCCCGGAAAACGCCGATATGCTTTCCAGAATGCGGATCGGCGTCGCCACCAATTTTTCTGAGCGGCTGTGGGGGATGATGATGGACTCCGCGAGTATTAAAAGGAGCCCGTTCAGAAGCGACGACTACTTTGGCACCGAGTATTACCAGGGCGGAGGCAGCGCGAAGGAGAGAGAGCAGTTCAGGGCGTATCACAACGGCGTGCTCCTGAAAAATTTCATCTCCTTTCCGCACGGAACAGGCCCGGAGGGCAGCACGGGGATTCCCTACGGGGACTACGGCGCTTCGGAACACGTGTTCGGCGGAGTTCTCAACGATTATTACTCGAACCCGGACCCCGCTTACGCGCGCCACGTCGAACGCGCGATTTTCCGCGTCCCCTTCGACTTCATGTACGCCATGAACCCCAACGGAACCTATAAACCCTCGTCGAGCCTCATCATGTTCCGCGAGCTGATCGACGGCATCGAACAGGTCGACTTCAAAAAAGGAGTGAAGCTCGAAAGCCGGTTCGTGAACGACGAGCTGTTCCCCGTGGGGACCGCCGAGCTGAGGTCGTCGCTTTATGGACGCAACGGCGCTCACGTGTCCGGCGGGGCGAACCTGCCGGTGCTGGGCGGCCAGAAGGCGGTCAGCTACACCCTGGGCGCCGAGGGCGGCCGCACGCTGCACGGAGGAATAAAACCCGCCAACGGCGGCGTACTGATGAGCCGCATCCGCAACTCGGAGGGTCTCATGACTGGGACCGCCCTCGGAAGCGTCATCGACTTCTTCTCCCCGATGAACGAGAGTATCCTGAATTTCACGCGACTGCCGCAAAATCCGACCGCGGCGCAGGTGGAGCAGGACACCCGCGGTTACTTTCACGTCACGGGCTCCTGCCAGCCCAACTGGATGATCGTGTTCACCGGCGGCAACGAGGTCGACGTCGACGCCTCCATCGCCGCGCTGAAAAATCTTTACCTGAACTCCAAAACCATGAGGGGACGCCACTGGGACGGGTCGCAGTGGATCGAGCGGACCTATGAGATGGACTATCCGATACGGACGGTCTTTGTGGGCATGGTTCCGACGAACGGCATGGAGAATGACGGGGACCCCTACGTCATCAACGAGGCTCGAACGCACGCGGGAGGTCTCAGGCGTCTGCGCAACGCCATCCGTCGCATGGCGCACGCCGGTCAGCCACTGAGGGACGGGCGGCCGGACAAAAGCGTCGAGCCGTACTTCGCGGACAACGCCCCCGACCTGATCATGAAGCTGCAGGAGATCCTTTTGAGCATCAATACCGAGCGTTTCGCCGGCGGCGCTCCGGTCATCGAGGCGGCCCGCGAGGGCGAGACCGGCGGAGACCGCGCGCTTTTCACCTCGTCCTACGAGGTCAGCATGATGAAACAGTGGAAGGGGACCTTCTCCAGATACCGCATTTCTCCCAGGGGCGTGAACGGCTCGTCGCTGGTCTGGGAGGCGGGGAGGTACATGGAAAACAACGCCCGTTATCGCGCGGTTTACACGACGACGGGCCTCATGGAAACGCCTCAGATTTCCCTCGTCAACGTCAGAGATATGAACAACGCCGATTTGGCGAAACTGACGGCCACCCCGGCGGCTCACGCGGCGAAATTCAAAGAATGGCTTCTCACCTGCACGGACGAGGACGGGGTTCTCGGCGACATGGAGCACTCCGGTTTCGCGATCGTGGGCAAACCTCAGTTGAAGGGCATCGCCGAGAGGCCCCGCAGGATTTACCTCCAGACCAACCGGGGGGTCCTGCACTCGCTGGACTACGAGAACGGCGGCGAGGCCTGGGCGTTCATTCCGCCCAACATCTTTCAGCATCGTGTTCGAGACCAGAAATTCCTGAACGGCGTCACCTGGATCAGCAGAAGCGAAAACTCCATGCTGCGCTCCCGTCCTCTGGCCCTGCTGGACGGGATGCTGTCCGCCCGGGACGTCAGGATCGAAGGCGCATCGAAAACCCTTATGCTGGGCGCGATGGGATGGGGCGGCAACGGCTTTTACGCTATGGACGTCACGAAGGCGTCGGGACAGCCCGTCTTTCTCTGGGCCATCGACAACGCCCGCTACGCCGGCGTCGAGCCGAAAGCTCTCGACGGGGTCAAACGCTGGGGGGCCGCGGCGGGCGGAAGCAAGGCGTCGGAATACGACTACAGCGATCTCGGGCTGACCATCGCGGCTCCGGATTTGCGCAGCACGAAAACAGCGGACGTCGGGATCCTGCCCGGAGGACTGGGCTACAACTTCGGAGCCGACAGCCACGGGAAGGCGTTTTATATCTTCAAACCCCAAAACGGAGCGATCATCAAAAAGCTGGACACCCGCAACGGGTACGTCGGCCCGGGGGAGTTGGGCATGGGGATAACACCGGTGACTTACATCACGCGGGACGCGAAGACGGCGGAATTTTTCACCGGCGACAGCGAGGGCAACGTCCTCTTCTGCGACACGACGGGCCACCCGAAGGACTGGAAGCTGGAAAGCCTCTTTCGCCTGCGAACGGCGACGGACGGCCCCGTGGCCCTGACGAAGGCCCTCGAGGTCGTGAGAGTCGGCAAAACGGGGCGATGGCTGTTCGGAGGGACGTCGGATCTGATGGTCCCAGATTTTTCGGATACGAGGAAGCTGAAGAACGAGGAGCAGTACATCTTCGGGCTGAACCTGAAAAAGCTCGAAGAAATGAGTTCCGTGGCGACGACGTCGGACCTGGTGGCGCTGAAGTACCTGAAAACCGATCCGGAGTCCAATCCGCCCTACGGAGAGAGCGGCGACCAGGTGAAAGTTACGGAAGGCGATTACGGGTGGTTCCTGAAGCTGCGCCCGAAGCTGACTCACGCGACGCTGCCGACGGAGGCGGAGTACGTAACGACCTCGCCCACCCTTTACAACGGAACGCTTTACGTCTCCACCTTCATTCCGCGCACCCGGCTTCCGAACAACCAGGAACAGTGCATGGAACTCGGAGACTCCCGGATGTACGCGCTGGACCCTCTGACGGGAGCGTCCAAATGGCCCGACGGAGGGCAGGCGCATCTCTACCGGAACGTCAAGATCGCGGGGATCTCCGCGTCGGGAGGAAGCCTTTTCATGGGAATCAAGGAGCTCAAACCTGGAGCTTTGAACGGCCTGCACGCCTACGACGAGGTGAGCGGGGGCAAAATTCACGCCCGGAACACGGTTCTGGAGATCCCCATCCCCGTGGAGGAAACGCGCGGCACGCCCCAACTCGCGCCCGTCGTTCCGCATGTGCAGTACTGGAGGGAGGTGTACTGAATGAAACGCGGACATGTAAACAGCAAATTTCGCCTCTTTATGGCGTTTGCCCTTCTGATCCTTTTCGCCTCCGCTTCCGCCGGAACGCCGCTCTTCATGAACGGGGACCGGTACGAACCGATTTCGGAGAACTCGCTTTTCGAGGCCACGGCGCAGCTCATGGACGTGAAGAGGGTGAAGGAGGGCGATGAGCGGTACTGGAAAGTTCTTTTACAGGCGAAAGGCCTGACGATCGAGGGATACGCGATAGAGTCCTGCCGTTTTCTCGACGAAAGAGGAGAGGAGATATCGGCGTCCGATTTTTTCAGACGTTACGCGAAGAGGACCATCGACATGCAGGTCGATGAGGATTCAAACCGGATCGTCGAGTTCAAAGTCCCGCGCCGCTGACGCGGGTATGCAGGTCATACGCCCCTGCCGGGTTCCGCGGGATGCCGTTCCGCCGGATGAAGAAAGGAGCTGACTGACGTCATGACGAGGAGGGTTATCCGTATAAAATCGCGCGGCATGAGCATCGTCGAGTGCCTGGTCCTGATGGTCATCCTGGCGGTGACCGTGGGCGCGCTGTTCACCGAACTGGCCTGGAGCGCCCGGAGCTATTCCTTCGCCAGACAGGACCTGACGGCTCGGGAGGTGCTTTTTAACTGGGTTCAGACGTTCGAATCTCTGTGGCCGAATTTTTACGCCGACCCCGTGGACGCGTTCAGGGAGGCTACGATCGTATTGAATGGAACCTGGGACGCTGGCCGCCGCCTTGGCCGCGTGGGCGGGTTTACCATCGCGGCCGTCGATAAGGGGCACTCTTCCGGGACTCTGAAGCTCGGCATAAAAATCTACAGCGGAGAGGACCCGACGGAGAATTTCGTGGAGCTGGAGAGAAGCTACAATTCTTTTTCCAACGAGGTCGTCTCGGACGATGTACTGCTGCAGGCGGAGCACGGGAGGGGAGAACGAGGGTGAAAAGGAGAACGGCGTCGAAAAGGAGAACAGAGGCGGGACGGGAAGGAGAATTGAGACAGAGGAGGGGTTTCCGGGAAACGCCGATCGATTTTCCCGGAGGTTTCGGGAGGGCGTTTTCCCTTGTGGAGCTTCTGGTGGCGATACTCATCACGTCCATTCTGGGGAGCGTCGTCGTCGGAGTGCTCTGGTTTGCCCTCGGCATGTTTTCTCAGCTCGACGACTACACGTCGGCAAACATGGAAATGGAGTTCGTCCTTCAGAAGCTGGGCCGGGAATTTACAATGATCGGTCTCGGCATGCCCAACAACAGGGGAGGGCAGGGGTCGTTCGCGGCCTCCTTCGCGTACCCGAAAAATCCTCCGATCATGGCGCTGATGGGCGCCTCCGGCGATCTCTGGGGAGGCCCCGTGACCGTCGCCGCCTCCATCCCCGACGGCGCGGCGTACAACGCCACGACGCTGAATGGGGCCGGAACCCGCGTGGAAGACGCCCGGTTCAATCCCGGAGGAGCAGCTTATGTGGGGCCGGAGCTGTACTACGTCTGGGGCGTGCCCACGGGAATCAGGGGCCGGTACAACCCCGGAAAGAAAGAGCGGGGGGAGACGACAGAGGTGAAGCTCATCCCCTCTTCGACCGGCGATGCGGCGACATTTTTACGGAATTTTATCTACGACGGGCGCAGGATCGGGCTCCAGGCATCGGCGTCGCCCGGAAGAGATCCGGCCACGTGGTTCGTTTTCCCCACTCTCAGAATCCCTCTGCTGTTGGAGGAAATAAGCGGGGATGTCCTTGTGGCGGCCCTGGCGCCCGAGGCCAGCCGGAACATGCAGGGCACGCTCATGGGGCTCGACGAGGTGCATCTGATTCAGGCGGCGCGTCTTTATCGCAACGCGCGCGACGAGCTGGTGCAGATCGTGTTCGGGTCGGATTATACGGACGCGTCGACCGAAACGCGCAACGTCCTGGCTCATAACATCGTTGGCCTGCAGTTCGTCTGCAATCCCGTTTCGCGCGCGCTGACGATGTACATCGCGTCCCGCGGCAGCGAAAGGGACAGTCTCACGCGAACAGGAACGGGGCAGCCGACGAGCTGGCCGTCATGGCTGCCGCCCATCACGCCTGAGAATCTGTCGTATCGGATTTCCGTAAAAGCCGTAACATGGCGAATAAGAAATTGAGCGATAAAAATACAATGTCCATAATTTAAACTCGATATCAGACAAAAATATTGAGAGACGGGAGGCTGAGGCAGAACATGAAAAATCGAGCCGGTATATTTCGAAGGCGTCGGGGGGCCGTGCTGGTAATGGCTCTGGTGGTCGTTCTGACAGGGGCGACGTGCGCCGCCCTTCTTTTCGAAATCACGTTTCGCTTTTCCCGGGTGAGTCAACCTCAAAGAAACGTGTACGTGAACCACACGACGGTGCTGGACGCGATTCAGACCGCCAAGGGGTACATTCTGGACACCAACAGCGCCGACGGCGTCGCCATGCACCCGCCGGGATTCGATTACGACAATAAACCGATAAAAAGCCCGAGCGACCTTCGCTTCCCCAATTCGGAACTGAGCAGCGACAGGAAGGTGGGGAGCGGCGTGGGCCTTCAGCGCGTGATGGTGCAGGTTTACGACGCGTTCTACAACGCGGACAATCTGGACGCCGGCCTGCTGAACGACCCGAACCGGATGAAAGAGCTGCCTCCCCCCATCGCGATAATGGGAGACATGTCCTCCGGGCCTGGCCTCCAGCGCGAGGGCGAAAAGACGATTTCGGACACGGGCGGTAACGACAGCGCCGGCAGCGGAGCGGCGCTCGACCCGGAAAAATATGGCGCTTATCTGGTAAGGGTGTTGCTTTACGATGTGGACGGGAACAGCGGCTCCAAACTGGTTCGCATGGCCGAGGAGGCCTTCGTTCAGGTTCTCGAGTGACGCCTTCATATATTTTGATTGCGGGCAGATCCCCATCTCAATTTCACCAATTTTACGTTAGGAACTTCGCGGCCAATACGGTAATGTGCCCGAAACACGCCATTATCTCTCGCCAGGGGACTTACTGCGAGAAAATGGAAGAGAAGAGAGTGGAAGGACGGGCCGGACTATGGAACGAAAGAAACAGATGAAACGTGAAACGCTGCATATTTTCGACGGGATTTTCAAACGCCTGATGGAGTCGTCCAGCCTTGCCATTATCCAGTTTATTAACGGGCTGTTCGACGCCGACCACCCGCTGGACAGCACGGTGGCGTATCCCAAAACGGAGACTGTGAAGGATACGTCGCTTCGGCCGCAGATGTCGGATACCGTCATCATTATCGGCGGAGTCCATGCCTATCACATCGAGGCCGAGATTGACGACGACAACGCCGATATGGTGGTGCGGGT
>JAITPZ010000068.1 GCA_031289165.1 Synergistaceae bacterium | reverse complement strand
TCGCCCACCCTGTCGAGCGCTTCCTGCCGCTGTTCCTCCGGGACGCCTGCACGCACATGGCGGCTTTCCGTGAGGTCGTAGCCGGCGGCCGCCTCACTCAGGACATAATCCTTAAGGTCGCCTATCTTCATTTTACAACCCTCCTTGTAATGCTGTTTGCACCATTATAACCCTTCATTCCCCGGCAAACCATGATGCCCGGGCGCCATGTGTGGGATATAATGACTCTCGTGGCATCGAGTCGATATATCAGGCCGTCCTTTGGACTGGAGGAATGAGCGGATGCGGGATAAAACGCGGAGGAAAACCCTTATAAAATATCTCGCCGTTTTCGCGGTGCTTGCCGCGACGGTGGGGGAATGGACGGAGTGCGCCCTGGCGGAGCCGCTCATCGCTGCGTACCAGCAAATCTACAACATGAACTTCACGATCTGGCGCCCGGAGGGCCTCCCTACGGGGTGGTACGCCACGTTCGACGGCTATCCCGTGGCCCAGATTTCGAAAAATCACTGGGTGTATGGCCGGGTGGAGCCGGGAGGAATGAACTTCGGGGAAAGTATCGCGCCGACCGAGGTTGCCGTGGGGTCCGTCGTGCCGATGGACGTCCCTCAGCTCGCTCGCGTGGTCGCCTCCCGATGGCGCGGCGGAGCCGGCGATACCCGGGAGTTTCGCTCCATCGCAAAATCGGGCTTCGACAACATGGGGGTTCTGGGCGATCCGCTGGCCTGTACGCCCGTTGCCTGGAAGACGGGACGGGCGGAGCTGCTTCTCTGGCTGGGCAATCGCTGGTATCGCATCGTTCCGATGGGAGGACAGACCGTATCCGAGGCACTGGTGGCGCGACATCCCTTCATCGTGCGAACTCTGGCGGAAAAACACGCCGTCTGGACCCGCTCCGACACCGAGGATCTGGCCGAAGCGGCCAGATCGTGGGGATACATATGGCGCGGGACTATCCCGTTCGCCTCCCTGAGCGCTACCCGCCCGGACAGCGGCGGTAACGGGGGCAACGACGGCGGATCCGCCGGATCTGCCGGGGGAGGGTTTTCGGGCAGCGATTCTCCGTCGCAGGGCGGCGGGCAATGGGACGTTGGCGGCGGCGACAGCGGGAGTCCCGGCGGTGAAGGCGGCGGCGGCTGGGACACCGGTGGAGGCTCTGGTGGCGCAAGCCCCGGCGGCGGATGGGATGGCGGCGAAAGTCCCGGAGGGAGCGGCGGCCTTCCTGATGGCAACGACGGCAGCGATGGCGGCTGGGACAAATAATTCGGGAGGATACGGAACATGGACGATATTTACGAGATCCTGGACAGAGCCTACGAATCGGAGGACGACGACGAGGTGGCGGAGCTGGTCGAACGGGCGCTGGCGCTGGATCCGGACAATCCCGAGGCCCTTTTGCTCAAGGCCGACATCGTCGAGGATGAGGAAGAAAAGCTCTCCCTTCTGGAGAAGGCCCTTGCGGTGGTCAGGCTCTATTTCGCGGAGGAAGAAATCTCCGGCGACGACGTTCTGGAGGACGAGATGGGGCCGGTCTATCTGGGCCTGCTGCAGCGCGCGGCCTATCTGTTTTTCTTCATGGAACGGGACGATGACGCCCTTTCGATGGCGGAAGAGTTTCTGCGCTACGAGTGCGAAAACAGGGAAAACGTGAAAGACCTGTATTACTGCATTCTTCTGGATCGCGAGGAGTGGTCCCGCGTCCTCGAGGAAACGATGAAGGACGTGGAGCGCACTCTCGGATGGGCCTACGCCCGTATGATCGCGACGTTCATGCTGTCGAAGGATAAAAAGAACGCAAACGTCGGAAAAATGCTGTGGGACGCGGTGCGCATGGCGCCGAACGTTCCCTTTTACATGATGGGTTACATCCCCGATCCCGTGGACGAGTCCGAGGCGGAAAGCGACGATTATCATTTCAGCGTGCTGTTCGAGAATATATGGAGCATCTCCCGCGAGCTTCTGAACTGGTTTTCCAGCGCGACGATCCTCTTCGGGCTCCTGTCGAGACGTTTCGGAAGGGAAAAGGACGACATGCGGGAAATTCTGGACGCGCTGGGAGGGGGCGCGGATTACGAGGATCTGAGCCGCCGGCTGCCCGACGACGCGGACGATCGGACGATCCTGGCCGCTCTGGCGGAGGGCGGCTACCCCAAAACAAAAACGGGCTCGCATCGTGCTTGAGGATCTGTCGGCCCATATTCTGGACATCGCGCAGAACAGCATCGCCGCGGGGGCAAAACGCGTGGAGCTGACCGTCCGCCAGGGCGCCGTTCCGGGGTTCACCGACTTTCAGATCGTCGACGACGGAAAGGGCATGGACGAGGCACGCGTTCAGGCGGTTCTGGATCCGTTCTGCACCAGCCGCACGACGCGACGCGTCGGCATGGGGCTGCCGTTTCTGAAACAGAACGCGGAGCTGTGCGGCGGAGAATTTTGCATCTCCTCCGTCCCGGGACAGGGAACGCGCGTGTTCGCTTCTTTCTCCCTTGACAATATCGACACTCCTCCGATGGGCAACCTCGCGGGAACCTTTCTGACGCTCCTCATCGACGCCCCCGGGGTACGCTGGCTTTTCAGATATGAGTCGTCGGGGGATCCCTTCGTTCTGGACTCCGACGAGGTGGCGGAGGCTGTCGATGGTCTGGAGTCCCTGAAGATCCCCGACGTGGCGGTGGCCCTCGCGGGCATGATTGAAAACGGCATTGCCGAAGCCAGCGCACAGTTGTAGCCATAAAAAGGTTTTTCGTGACATACTGAACCCTGGATTTTCCCGAGAGGGATCATTTTTCAAATTTCAAATATTTTTAAAAACTGGAGTGGATAGCAATGACGGTACCGAGCGATATTGCCATAGCGCAGGCCGCAAAGATGCAGCCGATCGTCGACGTGGCGAAAAAACTGGGACTGAGCGAGGACGATCTGGAGCTTTACGGGCGATACAAGGCCAAGGTCGTCCCCGGCGTCCTCAAAAGGCTTCGATCCAAACCGGACGGGAAACTCGTCCTCGTGACGGCGATCACCCCGACGCCCGCCGGCGAGGGAAAAACCACGACCAGCGTTGGGCTTGCCCAGGGGCTGGCGTACATCGGGAAAAAAGCCTGCGTGGCCCTCAGGGAACCCTCCCTCGGCCCCAGCTTCGGTGTCAAGGGCGGTGCCGCGGGCGGCGGATACTCGCAGGTGGTCCCGATGGAGGACATCAACCTCCACTTCACGGGCGACCTCCACGCCATCACGACGGCGCACAACCTCTGCGCGGCGATGCTGGACAATCACATCCAACAGGGCAACGAGCTGGGCATCGACCCACGCCGTATCGTCTTTCGGCGGGTGATGGACCTGAACGAACGCGCCCTGCGTAAGGTCATCATCGGACTCGGCGGCAGAACGGAGGGAGTACCGCGCGAGAGCGGTTTCGACATCACCGTGGCGTCGGAGGTCATGGCTATTCTGTGCCTCGCAGTGGACCTGAGCGACCTGAAAGCACGCCTTTCTGAAATCGTCCTGGGCTACACGCACGAGGGAAAGGCCGTCACGGTGGCGGACCTCGGCGCGGCCGGCTCCATGGCCGTCCTCCTGAAGGACGCGATCAATCCCAATCTGGTGCAGACGCTCGAGGGCGTTCCCGCGTTCATTCACGGAGGACCCTTCGCCAACATCGCGCACGGCTGCAACAGCGTACAGGCGACGAAGCTGGGCCTGAAGCTCGCCGACTACATGGTGACGGAGGCGGGTTTCGGAGCGGACCTCGGGGCCGAGAAGTTCCTCGACATCAAATGCCGCGTCGCGGAGTTGAAGCCCTCGGCCGTCGTCCTCGTCGCTACGGTGCGCGCGCTGAAGATGCACGGCGGCAAAAAGAAGACCGAGCTGACGGGCGAGGATCTGAAGGCCCTTGAGGCGGGAATCCCGAACCTCGAAAAGCACATCGAGAACCTGAAAAAATTCGGACTTCCCGTCGTGGTCGCCATCAATCGCTTCCCCCTCGACACGGAGGCCGAGCTGGCGCTGGTGGAAAAGAAGTGCGCGGAACTGGGGGCGAACTTCTCCCTGTCCGAGGTCTGGGAAAAGGGCGGAGAGGGCGGAGCGGACCTCGCCCGGAAGGTCGTCGCGGCCTGCGAGCAGTCGTCCGAACTAAAGACCATTTATGACCCGAAGATGAGCCCTAAGGAGAAGATCGGCGCCGTCGCCCGCGAAATTTACGGCGCGGACGGTGTGGACTACAGCCCCCAAGCCGAAAAGGACCTCGAGCTGATTCACGAGCTGGGCAGGGACGACCTGCTGATCTGCATGGCAAAGACGCAGTACTCGCTTTCCGATGACGCCGCGAAAATCGGCCGCCCGAAGGGCTTCCGCGTCATGGTGCGCGAGGTGCGTCTCTCCGCCGGGGCGGGCTTCCTGATCCCGGTGACGGGCGCCATCATGACAATGCCCGGCCTGCCGAAGAAACCCGCGGCCCTCTCGATCGACATCGACGCGAACGGGAAGATCACCGGCCTGTTTTAAACCGAAAATACAAATTGGACGGAGCCTCTCCCGCTGCGGGGGGGCCCCGTTTCAACGTCATTGACCGACAGCCTGCTCCGGCGATTCCGCATTCGATAAAGCGGTTCCCGATTACCGGACGCGGAAG
>JAITPZ010000039.1 GCA_031289165.1 Synergistaceae bacterium | reverse complement strand
ACGAAGAGGTTGACCCCAAGGGGCGGTGTGCTCATGCCGATGGCGAGGTTGACGACCATGATGATTCCCAGATGCACGGGATCCACACCCAGTGGCATCGTGATGGGCAGCAGAATGGGTGCGAGGATGATCAGGGCCGCGTTGGTCTCCATGATGCACCCGGCGAACAGCAGAATGATGTTGATCAGCATCAGAACTATGAACTTGCTGTTGGTCATGGCGAGAACGGCCTTCGCCATGGCGTCCGGGATGCGCTGACTGGTCATGATCCAACCGAATACCTGCGCCGTGCAGACGATCAGCATGATCATGGCGGTCGTCACGGCCGCGTCCACCAGAATTTTATGAATCGTACGGACGTTCAGCTCCCGGTAGACGAACAAACCGATGAAGAGCCCGTAGACCACAGCGATGCCCGCCGCCTCCGTGGGGGTGAAGATGCTGCCGTAGATGCCCCCCAGGATGATCACCGGCATCATGAGCGCCCATATGGAGTCCTTTACGGCCTTCAGAACTTCAAACCAGGAAAACGGCTCACTGACGCCGCCGTAGCCTCGCTTCTTCGCGATCCACCATGCGGTGATCATCAGGCTCAGGCCCACCACGATCCCGGGGCCGAAGCCGGATGTGAAAAGGGCCTTTACCGAAACGCTCGACATGATGGCGTAGGTGACCATGGGGATGCTGGGCGGAATGATGATGCCGATGGCGCCCGCCAGCGACATGACGGCCGAGGCGTATCCCCTGTCGTAGCCCTCCTTCACCATGTAGGGGATCATGATTCCCCCGATGGCCGCAACTGTGGCGGGTCCGGACCCGGAGATGGCGGCGAAGAACATGCAGGTGAGAATGCTCACCAGAGCCAGCCCGCCGGTCAGGTTGCCCACCAGCTTATTGGCCAGGTTGATCAGGCGCTTCGAGATCCCGCCGGAGTCCATCAGAGATCCCGCGATCATGAAAAGGGGTATCGCCAGCATCGGGAAGGAGTCCGCAGCGGTGAACATTCTCTGGGGGATGATCGTCAGGGGCAGGTTGCTGCCCAGCCAGATGGCCGTCAGGGAGGAAACGCCCAGAACGATAGCGATGGGTGCGCCGATCACGGCCAGAATCAAAAAACTGATTCCCAGTATCACGCCCATTCCTCAGTCCTCCAGTCCCATGACCATACGGTCGCTTCCAAACTCCTTCACGGATCGGACGATCACCTGAACGTAACGGACGATCATCAGCGCAGCACCTGCCGGCAGGGCGGCGTAGGCGATCCACATGGGAATCTGCATGGCCGGAGTGATCTGTTTGTTGGTGGCCTGAACCCGAATGATGGAGAGGGAATAGTACAGAACGATCCCGCAGAAAAGAACGCAGACCAAAAGGGCGACGATATTGATGGTTTTTTTAAGTTTCAGGGGCAAAAATATCGTGAATGCCTCCACCCCCACGTGAACAGCCCTTTTAATTCCCTCGCTGGCGCCAATCATGGTGATCCAAACCAGAAGATAACGGGAAAGTTCTTCCGACCAGGGCAGCGACTGCCCCAATTGCCGGAATACCACCTGGATGAACACAACAAACGTGATGGCGGCCATAAAGACCGCCAACAGGTAGTGTTCCAGGTTGTCGAACAGGCGTTTCACAAAACCCATCAGTTGAAAGCCCTGACCTGCTGGATCAGCTCGGCCGGAATTTTGCCCTGCCCCGTCCCGGTGAACTGCTCGTAAACGAGCTGGACCGCCTCGATGAAGGGCTTTTTGTTGACCTCGTTGATTTTCATGCCCTTCTCTCCCAGTTCCTTAACCAGTTTGGTGTTCATCTCGTCCAGCAGCTGACGCTGATACCCGCGGCTCTCCGCCAGACATTCCCTGACGGCCGTCTGAAGGTCGGCGGGGAGAGATTCAAAGAACGCCTTGCTCGCCAGAACGGGGGCCGGGGAGTAGAAATGCTCCGTCAGAGACAGGTAGTCCTGCACCTCGTAAAACTTCGACGTGTCCACGATGGCCAGAGGGTTCTCCTGCGCGTCGATGGTTTTCTGCTGAAGCGCCGTGAAGAGCTCCCCAAAGGCCATGGGCGTGGGGTCGGCCTTCATGACGCGGAAGGTTCCCATGTGAATGGGGTTCTCCATGGTGCGAATCTTTATCCCGTCCAGGTCCGCCGGCACCGCGATGGGCCTTCTGGAGTTGGTGATGCTGCGGAAGCCGTTTTCAAAGAAGCAGAGTCCGGTAATACCCTGAGAACTGAGCTGATCGAGCATCTTCTGGCCGATCTCGCTGTCCACGCAGTCCCGGGCGGCCTTCACGCTGGCGAAGATGAAGGGCAGGTCGAACACCAGAAAGTCCGACGTGAAGCCGGACAGAGGCGCGGTGGAGATGACCGTCATCTGCACAGTGCCGAGCTGCAACCCCTCTATCAGGTCGCGCTCGCTGCCCAACTGTGAGCTGTGAAAAACGTCGACCTCGATTTTGCCCTCGCTCCTCTTCTCAATCCGTTCCTTGAAGTTCAGCATCCCCAAGTGGTATGGGTGAGAGGGCGCCAGCGTGTGCCCCACTTTGATGGAGAACTCGGCGGCAGGGGACGGCCCCGCGAACGAGACCACCAGCGACAGAACCAGCAACGTACACAAACCTGCAAAAATCGACCGTTTTTTCATGAAAATTCCCTCCTCCATAATATTGGTGGTACGGACATTGAACTCACACAACAAAGAGCCGGACGACAAAAATCCGGACCAAAGACGAAAGCCCCGCGACGCCCAAAGCAAAAAATATTTTTTCCTCCGCAATGGTGTATTCGCTCTCGCATCATACCCCCTCTTCCATATATCATATTCTTCTGTCCTCCAAATTTTTCTGTAATTATTATAGCCTGTCGCGCCCTCCTCTGCGCGGCGTCGGGTAAAATAACATGACGGTACGCTCGGAGGAGGGGCGAACGGACCGCAGGTTCAGCGAAGCTGCGCGAGTTGCTTAGTTTCTCCATCAGGCCTTTGACTTCAAATCGGTAATATGTTGTAAACTATCCGAGGATTTCTGTGGAGACCGGGATGTGAGGATTTCGAAGGGCGAGGGTGTTCGGTGCGAATCGATAAGTTTTTGAAAATGGCCCGTCTGGTGAAGCGCCGGACCGTGGCGCAGGAGATGATCGAGGTGGGGGCCGTCCGCATCGACGGACGCTCCTGCAAACCGTCCGCCGAGGTGCGCGAGGGCGGGACGATTGAGGTTGCCTATATGGCGAGGGTTCTCAGGGTGAAGGTTTTATGCGTCGACGAGCAGCTTTTGAAGCGCCCGCAGACGGTGGCCTGTGAGGTGCTGGAGGAGCGCCAGGTTCGTCCCGACGAAAAACCCTGGTGATCCTCCGTGAACGTGAACTGATATAGTGGTTTAACTTAAGTTTACTATAAAGAGGCTAAAAGTTTTCCTCGATAGTGAGCCGTTTTTAGCTATTCTAAACTTTAGGCTTTTTACTTGAATTGAATTCACTGTACCAATTCGTGCTCAGGCGAGAGTCGACAATGCTCTTGATGGTGAAATATCGCTGCCTTTTTAGATATTTCGAACTTCAGGCCTCTGAATTTTAATTCGATATGAAATTTTTCCCCGGCAATGCGGGGCGTGTCTTTTTGTCGCCCCGACGAAGCGGGTAACGGGTTCAGGGTCCGTAACCCTGGGAAGGGAGCAGTGGAGCAATGGGTACGATTGTAGGAATTCATGGCAGAGAAATACTGGATTCGAGGGGCAACCCCACGGTGGAGGTCGACGTTTTTCTGGAAGACGGATCGTTCGGTCGCGCCGGCGTTCCCTCGGGGGCGTCCACGGGAGTCCACGAGGCGCTGGAGCTTCGCGATACGGAGGATAAGCGTTACGGCGGCAAGGGCGTTCTGAAGGCCGTCGAGAACGTCAACGAAAAAATAGCGCCGGAACTGATCGGCATGGACGCCGACGAGCAGGCCGGGATCGACAAAACGATGATCGACCTGGATGGAACGCCGGGCAAGTCGACTCTGGGCGCGAACGCGATTCTTGGCGTCTCCATGGCCGTCGCCCGCGCCGCCGCGGCCAGCCACGAGCTGCCGCTGTGGGCCTACCTCGGCGGGCTGGGATCGCACACTCTGCCCACGCCGATGATGAACGTCATCAACGGCGGCGCTCACGCGGACAACACCGTCGACATTCAGGAGTTCATGATCGTTCCCCACAATGCGCCGAGCTTCTCCGAGGCCCTCCGCATGGGGACGGAGACCTACCACGCCCTGAAGGGCTGCATCCGGGCGCGCAAATATTCGACCGGCGTCGGCGACGAGGGAGGGTTCGCCCCCGATCTTAAAACCAACCGGGAGGCGCTGGACCTTCTGGTGGAGGCTGTCGAGAAGGCGGGCTACAAGCCGGGAACGGACATCAGCTTCGCGCTCGACGTCGCCTCGTCGGAGTTCTTCAAAAAGAAGGACGATAAGGACGACGGCAAATACGTATTCGAGGGCGAGGGAAAGACCTTCACGGCGGACGAGCTGATCGCCTACTACGAAGGGCTTTGCAGGGACTACCCCATCCTCTCGATCGAGGACGGCATGGCGGAGGAAGACTGGAAGGGCTGGGCCGCTCTCACCAAACGCCTGGGCGGTAAGGTTCAGCTCGTGGGCGACGACCTCTTCGTCACGAACCCGGAGATCCTGGCGCGCGGCATCAAAGAAGGCGTGGCCAACGCCGTTCTGGTGAAACTGAACCAGATCGGCACGGTCTCCGAGACCGTCGAGGTCGTGCAGATGGCGACCCTGGCTGGTTACGCCTCGATCATTTCGCACCGGTCCGGCGAGACGGACGACACGTTCATCAGCGACCTTTCCGTCGCGATGAAGACGGGGCAGATCAAGACGGGTTCCATCGCGCGCACCGACCGCGTCGCCAAGTACAACCAGCTCCTTCGTATCGGGGAAGAGCTGGGCGAGGTCGCCTGCTACGCGGGGCTGAAGCGTTTTTCGAGGACGCAGAAACAATGAAGAAGATCATTACCACAGAGGGCGCGCCTGCGGCAATCGGCCCCTACAGCCAGGCCGTTCAGGCCGGGGATTTTCTTTTCGCCTCGGGACAGATTGCTCTCGACCCCAAAACGGGACAGATGGCGGCGGGCGGCGTCGGAGAACAGACGAAACGCGCGCTCGATAACGCGAAGGCCGTCGTCGAGGGGGCCGGTTTCACGATGCAGCAGGTCGTCAGGACGACGGTGTTCGTCGCAGCGATAGAGGATTTTTCCCTGATTAACGGCATATATGCCGAATATTTCAAAGAAAATCCACCCGCGCGTTCCCTCGTTGCGGTAAAAGATCTGCCCAAAGGCGCCCTGGTCGAGGTCGAACTCATCGCCTGGAAGGGATAACCGTAAGGACGAATCGAAGGCGGTCTCTGGTATAATGCCGTTCTGTATCCGGCGATGAATTTTTGAATTTTTGACTGTGAAGTCCGGACGGCAGAAAACGCTGATTGATTTTCCCGGCGGGGGGGGCAGCGAGGTACGCAGTACTGCGGACGAGCCCCGCCTTCCGGGTTTTAATTGGTCATCGAGAAAAAATCGATAAAAGAACAGTAACAGGGAGGAAGATTTTATGGCAGATCAGGCACCGGCAACAACCCCCGCGGTAACGTCCTGTGGTGGATTTGGCGGATTCGGTGGATTTGGTGGAAGCGGCAGCAGCAGCAGTGGTGCTGGCGCCGCCCCGGAGGGTGGAGCGCCGGCGGGTGGAGCTCAGGGCATCATGGGGATGCTTTTCCCGCTTGCCATATTTATCCTCATTTTCTACTTCTTCATTATCCGTCCCCAGCGCAAGCGGCAGAAGCAGCACGATACCCTGATCGGCGGCATCACCCGGGGGGATCAGGTCATTACGATCGGCGGATTTCTCGGCACGGTGCGCGAGGTGAGGGACGATACGTTCGTGGTCGAAATCGCGGATGGCGTAAAGGTTCGTGTTTTGAAATCCGCCGTGCAGACGAAACGCGCGACCCCCGCTCCGACGACGGAGGAGAAAAAAGAAAAAGAATAAAACAGGACCGCGTAACCGGGATTTTCGGAAGTTTTCGGGATGGACCTTTCTCCCTGTCCTTAAAAAGCCTGAATTAAGAGACTTTTTAAATGTTGGGAGAGGTTCATCCTGATGTTGTGTTTATTTGGAAAATTTATGGCTTCCCCTTTGAGGGAGCCGTGAAAATTTGCAGAGCAGGGGGATAAGGAATGCTTCGTAAGGACCGTACGCGCCTGTGGGTCGTATTGGCCGTGATACTGGCCGCGCTGGCCTACGTCTGGCCGATCACGGGAAGGGTAAATCTCGGGCTTGATCTGAAGGGCGGAGCCCATATCGTGCTTCAGGCCAAAGATACGCCGGAGCATCCACTGGGGGACGATGGGATCGAGCGACTGGTGGCGGTGCTGCGTAATCGCGTGGACCAGTACGGCGTCGCGGAACCGATCATTCAGACAAGCGGGAAAGATCGCGTCATCGTCGATCTGCCCGGCGTTCAGGATCCGGCCGCGGCGTTGGAGCTGATCGGAAAGACCGCGCTCCTGGAGTTCCGCGAGGTGCTGGATAAGAGCGAACCGGCGCCTCCGGCTCCGCAGAGGGGCAATTACGATAGCGACGAGCAGTTCGAACGCGCTCAGACGAGGTGGAACACCGCCGTGGAGTCGGCCGGGGGCGCGCGATCCCGCTTCGAGGAACGCGCCGCCGGGATTGAGGGCGCCATTGCATCCCGCGGAGAAAACGAGAACAACCTGCGCTATTACCTCCTCGGCGGCGCTCTTGTCGCGGGTAAGGACCTGAAGAGAGCCGAGATTAATCGCGACGGGATTGGACGCATGGGGGTATCTCTTTCCTTCAACGACGAGGGGGCAAAATCCTTCGAGGAGGCTACCGGGAGACTCGTGGGCAAAGAACTGGCGATCGTGCTGGACGGAATCACCATTTCCGCCCCCGTCGTCCAGGATCGCATTTCAGGCGGAAACGCTCAGATCACGGGACGTTTTTCGGTCGACGAGGCGAGGCGCCTCGTGATCATGCTGAACGCGGGGGCTCTGCCGGTCGAGGTCGAGGTCGCCGAAAACCGGTCGGTCGGCCCCACTCTTGGCGCGGACTCCGTTCGTCAGGGAGTTCAGGCCGGCCTTGCGGGCGCGGTGCTGGTGTTTATCTTCATGCTGATTTACTACCGATTCAACGGCCTGGCCGCGGACGTGGCGCTCGCCGTCACGATGCTTCTCGTATTCGCGGGACTGATCGCCTTCAGGGCGACCCTGACGCTGCCGGGTATCGCGGGCATCATTCTGACCATCGGCATGGCGGTTGACGGCAACGTCCTGATCTACGAGCGCATGAAGGAAGAAATAAGGGCGGGCAAGACACCTCTTGCGGCGTTGGACGCCGGATTCCGCAAGGCCCTTGTGACGATTCTCGATTCCAACATCACGACGCTGATCGCGGCCGTCGTCCTGTTCTACTTCGGAACGGGTTCCGTCCGCGGGTTTGGCGTGACGCTTTCCATCGGCCTGGTGGCAAGCGTCTTTTCCAACGTCGTGGTGACCAGGGTGATCCTGCAGATCTTCGTCAGTTCGAAGAAACATGCCCTGAAGCAGAGTTAGGGGAGTGATGCGAATGAAGCTGGACGTTCAGTTTGACTTTATGAAATGGCGGAGGCCCGCCATGACGGTAAGCGCGACGCTTTTTATCCTCAGCCTGGCGCTGGTGACCTTTCGGGGACTGAACCTTGGGATCGATTTCACCGGCGGCAACGTCGTGCAGGTCGAGTTCGACAGTCGCCCCAACGTCGGAGAGGTCCGCGAGGTGGTCTCCGCCGTGGTGGCGAAGGAGGCCATGATTCAGGATTTCGGCGACAGGGGCATCATCATCCGAACCAACGAGGACACCGATGAAAGCCGTGCGCAGCTCGTCGGCGTCCTGAGTGAAAAATATAAGGACATGAAGGTCATAGGCTTCGAAAAGGTAGGGCCCGTGGTCGGAAAGGAACTGCGCACGCAGGCCGTTTGGGGCCTGACGGCGGCGCTTGTCGCCATTCTCATCTACATCACCGTGCGCTTTCAGCTCCGCTTTGCCGTGGTCAGCGTCTTTCCGCTGGTACACGACGTCGTTCTGGCCCTGGGCTTTTTCAGCCTGACGCGCATGGAGATCTCCTCGTCCTTCATCGCGGCGATTCTGACGATCGTGGGTTATTCGCTGAACAACACAATCATCATCCTGGACCGCGTCCGCGAAAACTGGAAAAACCTGGGCAGGGACGGCATCGTCGCTCTGCTGAACACGTCCGTCAACCAGACGCTTTCCCGCACGATCAACACGACCCTGACGACGCTTTTCCCCGTTCTGGCCCTCTGTATCTGGGGCGGCCCCGTCCTTTCGCCGTTCAGCTACGCGATGCTGGTGGGCGTTATCGTCGGGACGTACAGCTCGATTTACGTCGCGACGGGCATGATCGTCGAGTGGTGGCTTTTCAAACCCGAAGGCGGCAAATAGCGGATACTTTCGACCTGATGCAAAACTGAAATCAAAGACCCGATATCGAACGACGCCCCGGAACGATACCGCTCCGGGGCGTTTTTTAATTCCCCTGGGATCTTCCGCGCACGACGGCGAGGAATCGGCAGGTGGGTCGTCAGGAGTTTTTCGGTGAGGGCGGAACTCCAAAGGTCTGGAGAAACGCTCAGGTTGTCGACATCGATTCTTTGTCTCGCGGGCCCCCTTACCCCATTAGTCAGAACTCCTCAATAAACTCCCTGACCACGTCTTCCTTTGTCGCCCAGGAGGTCACCAGACGGACCGAGGACCGGGTTTCGTCCACCTTCGAC
>JAITPZ010000295.1 GCA_031289165.1 Synergistaceae bacterium | reverse complement strand
AAGCGCTGATTAACTTTCCCTGGCCATAAGACCTCCTGAGTGAGATATTTTTCTAAGAGCCTGTTCAATATCTTTACGGACCCGTTTACTTGTTGCGTAATAACAGCAAGCAGCGTGATTTATTATGAGAACAGCCTGCCCAGGCAATATCACCCGTGTTCAGTTTGACCTGATAGAGTATGATTTGCAATCCGTCTGAAAAGCGACACGCCCACGAAAGGGTCTGCATTAAAACATCAGACAGTAAGTTAAGGGAGTCTCGAAATCGGAGGGGGAGACCTTACTCTGAGGTTTTACCGCGCTCCAATGGCGGCGGGCTCGCGTCTCCGCCGGAAAACTGGCTCGTGTAGAGGTTTTGGTACTCCCCATGTTGCCGGAGCAGCGTTTCGTGAGTGCCGCGTTCCACGATCTCTCCGTTCTTCATGACCAGAATGGCGTCGGCATTGCGTATCGTTCCCAGCCGATGCGCGATCACGAGGCTCGTGCGCCCCGCCATCAGCTTCAGAATGGACCGCTGCAGCCGGGCCTCGGTGCGCGTGTCGATGTTGCTGGTCGCCTCGTCCAGAACGAGGATGGGAGGGTCGGTCAGCAGCACGCGGCTGATCGCCAGAAGCTGCTGCTGCCCTCTGCTGAGGTTGACGGCTCCCTCGGACAGCGGAGTGCGGTAGCCCTGCGGAAGAAGGCTGATGAAGTCGTGAGCGCCGGAGGCCAGCGCCGCCCGCACGATTTCATCCTCGGAGGCATTCGGCCTCCCGTAGGCGATGTTTTCCATGACGCTCTCCGAAAAAAAGAACGAGTCCTGGAGCATGACGCCCAGAGAGCGCCGCAGGTCCGCGAGCCGCATATCGCGCAGGTCCGTCCCGTCTATCGCGATGGAGCCCTCCCAAACGTCGTAAAAACGACCGAGAAGGTTCACGATGGTGGTTTTGCCCGCTCCGGTATGCCCCACGAGGGCCAGAGACCGCCCCGCTTCCGCCGTGAAGCTGACGTCTTTGAGAACGGGAGCGCCCTCTTCGTATCCGAAGGTGACGTTGCGAAATTCGATTTTTCCGAATCCAAATTTTTCAAATCCGGGTTCCCGTTCGTTGCAGGGCACGGACAAGTCTCTCGATCGCAAAGGGTTCGCGACGGTCTTTTCCCTGGGTTCTTCCCCGATGCCGGGAGGCTCGTCGAGGGTTCGGAACACGCGCTCCGCCCCGGCGAGGGCGGTCTGGATCGTGTTGAACTGGTTCGCCATCTCGTTGATGGGGCGCGTGAAACTCCTGGAGTAGAGCAGAAACGTCTGGACCATCCCGATCGTGGCGCGGCCTCCCAGCACAAGCCACCCGCCGGTGAGCGCCACGAGGATGTAACTCAGGTTTCCGCACAGAATCAGGATGGGAATCAGCACGCCGGAGGATATCTGGGCCCTCGTTCCCATGACCCTCAGCCGCTCGTTTGCCCGCGCGAACCGGGCGATCATCTCGTCCTCCCGCCGAAAAACCTTCACGGCGCGCAGTCCGGTTATGCTCTCCTCGATCGTGGAGTTAAGCGCGCCCAGCGCGTCCTGCTGGCCCCGGAAATATCCGCGGGCGTGACGGGCGACGAGGGTCGCGGCTCCCAGCGAAAAGGGCACGATGGCGACGACGGCGGTCGTCAGGACGGGATTCAGGGTCAGCATCACGCAAAGCGTCCCGCCGAGGGTCAGCAACGTGCCGAACAGCTGGATAACGCTCTGGGAAAGGCAGTTGTTCAGGGTGTCGATATCGTTGGTGAAGCGGCTCATCAGGTCGCCCCTGGGATGGGAATCGTAGTAGCGCAGATCCAGGCTTTGCAGCCTGACGAAGAGGTCCGAGCGCAGGTCGCGCACGACGTTCTGCGCCACGGAGGCCATCAGGCGGTTCTGCCCCCAGGACGCCGCAGCGCCGGCGGCGCAGACGCAGGCGATGAGGACCAGCAGGAGCGTCAGTCCCGCGAAATCCACCTCGACCTGTCCTCCGACGACCCGGTTGATGAATCGGTCCAGAGCGAGCCCGATCAGCCAGGGCGGCAGCACGGCGAGAGCGGTGGTCAGCGCCGTCAGCCCGAATACGTACAGCAGCCCTCTCTTGTGGTTTTTCAGGCGACCCAGGACGCGCCGCGCGGTTTTCCCGCCCTCCTGCGGCTTTTCCGCGGGGCCCCGGAAGCCCCGATGGGCTCTGCCGAATCGCGCCGCCACAGCCCGCGACGGTGATCCCATTCTCGCGCGCGGCCTTTCGCTCATGTTTTCACGCCCTCATCCTCACCTTACTGAAAGACTTTACAAGGGGTCGCGGACCCCTTGACCCCCTGAATTTCGACAGTGTTCGCCGCCTGGCTGCGAGTCGCATATGGCTCGGTATATGCCGCCTTTGCGCCAGAGGCTCTCGTGTGTTCCCCGTTCCGCGAGGGTTCCCCTTTCGATCACCAGAATTTCGTCGGCCGCGGCGACGGAGCTGACGCGCTGAGCGACGACTATCTGAGTGGTTTCGAGCGCGACCAGGGCGCGCTTTATCCGGGCCTCGGTCCGGAAGTCCACGGAGCTGGTAGCGTCGTCCAGCATCAGAAGCCCCGGGCGCCCGACGAGAGTGCGCGCAAGGGAGAGCCTCTGCTTCTGGCCGCCGGACAGGTTGACCCCGCGCTGTTCCAGCGGGGTGTCGTATCGGTTGGGGAGGGCCTGGATGAACTCGTCGGCCTCCGCCATGCGCGCGGCGTCCCGGACCTCCTCGTCCGTGGCGTCCGGCTTTCCCCAGCGGATGTTCTCCGCCACGGTCCCGGAGAAGAGGATGCTTTCCTGCAGAACCAGCCCGATGCCGCCTCTCAGTTCTTCCGTGGAGAGGCTCCGCACGTCTGCGCCGTCCACGAGCACCCGGCCCCGCGTCACGTCGTACAGGCGGGGAATCAGGGCCAGCAGCGTCGATTTTCCGCTTCCCGTTCCCCCGATGATCCCCAGCGTCCGGCCGGGCCGCAGCTCGAAGGAAATATCCTTCAGCACGAGATGCTCCGGGCCGGGCTCCCGCGTCCGGTACGCGAACGCGACGCCCTCGAACACGACGGAACGGGGACGCCCCGTGCGGGGGCGTGGCGATTTCGGGGGGAACGCGACATCCGGCTCCGTCTCCAGAACCTCGGAGATGCGGGCGAGCGACGCCCCGGAGCGGGAAAAGGACATGAACAGAAAGGACGTGATCATCAGGGCGTGCAGAATGTGGGTCAGGTAGTTCGTGCAGGCCATGATGCTGCCCACCGAAAAGTCTCCCGCCTGGACCTTCAGGCCTCCGATGCCGATCACGGCGACGATGCCGAGGTTCATGGTCAGCATCAGGAGAGGAATCAGAAGGATCACCGTGTGCGCGGACACGAGGCTGACGTCGTACAGCTCCCGGTTGGCCGCGTCGAAGCGGTCCCTTTCCCGCGGCTCGCCCGCGAAGGACTTTATCAGGCGAATCCCCGCGAGGTTTTCCTGAATGACGGTGTTCAGACGGTCCAGGCTCTTCTGAATCCGCATGAAGAGGGGAAAGGCCCTCCTGAACACCCTGGCGGTTATCGCCACGAGAATCGGAACCAGGAGGATCAGCACGACGATGAAACTGTGGCTGATATGGAGCGCCATCAGGATGCTGCCCGCGAACATCATGGGCGCGCGTATGAAGATGCGCAGCATGGACTGCACCGTCTGCTGCAGCATCATCGTGTCGCTGGCGAGGCGGGTAATCAGAGAGCCGGTCCGAAAATTTTCGATGTCGGAGAAGGAAAACGTCTGAATTTTTTTGTAGACGTCGAGGCGCAGGGCCGCCCCGAACGCGTTGGAGGCCCGCGCCGAGAGCGCCATGGAGACGACTCCGCAGACGATCCCCAGCGCGGCGAAGGAAACCATGCGCACGCCGGTGGAAACGAGGAATTCCCCGTCGCCGGCAACAAGCCCCCGGTTCACGAGGTCCGCCATCAGGCCGGGCTGAATCAGCTCCGCCAGAACCTCCGCGAACACGAACAGGGGAGCCGTCAGGAAAACGAAAATATGAGGCCGGATATAGGGGAACATATGTCTGATTCTGTGCATAAACTTCCCGACCCGCTTTCCAGGTTTAAACGCCGTCGTCGCGTCATGCAGCGGTCTTTTCGATGGGACTCGGGCGTGAAGAGCATACCCAACGGGGTTGCATTTGTCAAAAAGGGAGAGAGCGCGACCGGGTCTCGCGAGGAAAACTGAACGAGTCGTTTTAAAAATCGGGCGCTTTGAGCTTCCAAAAGTTTTATAATAAACAGCGTCCCGCTGATCGTATTCTTTCCCGGTCTTTCCACATGGATTCCCGGCGTCGTGATACGATAATAAAAATTTGAGGGGGGAGTTCGCATGAAGGTTACGATTCTTCGAAGAGCGGCGGTTCGTCTGGCGGTTTTTTTATGGCTTTTGACGGCAGGGACCGTTGCGTGCGCGGCCGAGGCGGCCCCCGAAACGATTCCGTCCGCGGCGAAGCCCGTCGGGCTGCCGGGTTACCTGGCGTCCTCCTGGGAGAAACTTTCCTCGACTCTGGCGGAGACGCTGAACCTGCAGGATAAACAGGAGACTCTGCCGGAGTCGTCGTATTTCAGCGAGGACAGGACCAGCAACGCGAAAAAGATCAACGCGCTTCTGGAACAGGCGATCGGGATTCTGCTCCAGGGCGAGGCCGGCGATCTGTGGCAGCAGGCCGCGAAACTGCGCGACAGGGAGCTTCCCGCGCTGTGGCGGGAGAAGGACGACCTGC
>JAITPZ010000273.1 GCA_031289165.1 Synergistaceae bacterium | reverse complement strand
CGGACATTCCCCGAAAACTCTGCCGGCTGGAACACGCCAACCTCGACGAGACCCTGCACAGCCTTTCATCGGAGGCCATCGTCAGCTTCTGCGAGGCCGCAAAAGAGGCCTCGGTGATCTACTGCATGGGGTGGGGCATTTCCGCCCTGGTCGCCGAGTGGTTTTACACCCGCTTCACGGAGCTGGGACTGAAGGCGGTCCTGATGCGCAGGGGGTCGGTGTCGCTCATCGAGCAGGCCCGGGCCGTGGAGAAAACGGACATGCTGGTCGTCTGCGAACTTCCCAGCTACGTCATCGAGGTGACGGAGGCCGTCGAAAAAACGGCGAAAAGGGGCGCGTTTGTCGTCACCCTGACTGACAGTCCCGCCGCGCCGATATGCCGGTATTCGAACCTGCCGGTCTACGTCGGAGACACCTCCCCCACCTTCGGCAGCAGCCTGATAGGGCCGATGTTCGGGGTACACGTCCTGACGTCCGCTCTCGCCTTCAACCTCGGCGAGGAGGGCCAGGCGGCACTGGCGGCCCAGAAGGAGGGACTGAACGACGAGCGCGTTTATTACCCCGCCTACGGGCTGAGGTATTAGGGGGCGTCCGAAGCGTATCGGAAATCCGGGGGATAGTCGGGATTGGAAGGAGGGGAAGATGCTTCTTTTCGGAGGTTTTTGCGTCGTCATCATCTTTCTGGCTCTGGGGGACCTGGTTTCAACAAAGACGGGGGGGGTTCTGCCGTCGGTTTTCGTCATCTCCCTCCTTTTTCTGATCGGCTACTGGTCGGGGACGCTGCCCGTCGACATCGTGGAAAAGGTGGGACTCGGCGCGCCCCTGGCTTACTTCGCCATGTCGCTCATGGTTGTCTGGATGGGCAGCATGGTCAGCGTTCGCCGCCTGCTGGCGGAGTGGCGTTCCATCGTCATCGCGACCACCGGCCTCGCGGGGATGGTCGCGTTCCTGCTGATCTTCGGACGCATGATGATCGACTGGGAGACCGTCGTCGTGGCGACGCCCCCCCTGACGGGAGGCCCCGTCGCCGCGTCGATGATGGCTCAGGCCGCCGCCGAACGGGGGTTTTCCAGCCTTGCCGTCCTCGCTACCGTCATCTACATCTTCCAGGGGTTCGTCGGATGCCCCCTGGCGGCGTGGTGCCTTCGAATGGAGGGACGCCGTCTTCTGGACATCCGGCAGACCGACCCCGAACTGCTGCGGGTTCTTCCGGATGAAAACGAGGAGAAGGAGACCCTTCCCCTTTTCGCAAAACTCCAGAACAGCTTCATCAATACGGCGCCCTTCACCCGCATCGCCGTGACCTCCGCTGTGGCCCTCGCCGCCGAGGGAACCAGCGCCCTGATGAAAACGGCGCTGGAGCATACGCTGCCCGTTCTTTCGGCGTACACCCCGCATCCTCTGGTGCTCTGTTTCCTGTTCGGGTGCCTGGCGACCCATGTCGGCATCCTGGATCGCCGACCAATGGCGCGCACGGGGGCCTTCGGCTTTCTCGTCATCGTCATCACGGCGTACGTCATGGGCTTTCTGTCGGGCGCAACGCCGGAAATGGTCCTGTCCTCCATCCCGGCGCTGGTCGTCACCATAGGGGTGGGGACGACCGGGCTCGTCTGTTTTTCCGCCGCCGCGGGACGCTTCTTCGGGTCATCCGTCCCCATGGCCGTGGCGCTTTCCCTGACGGCGCTCTTCGGCTTCCCCCCCAATTTCCTTCTCGTCGACGAGGCCGCGCGCCACCTCTCATCCTCCTTCGACGAATACGATTTTCTCGTGCGGCAGATGCTGCCTCAGATGCTGATCGGGGGCTTCGTCACCGTCATGATCGCCTCGATTCTCGTGGCCGAGCTTTTCGTCAGAATTTTAGGTTGAGACCCGGCCTCCTCTCCCGGAGGGAGAGGAGGCCGGAGGGAGAGGAGGCCGGGGGGCGAGGGAAACGACGTCAGGCCCCCAATATTTCTGTCTCTCTCCATCTGTCCGTCAAAATCAAATCCGCGACGCGGCGCACCGCCTCATCCACCGCGCCGGACAGGGGCGCGCCCGGACGGAGAGACGCGGGCTGGATGCCCAGCGCGACGATTTCCATCACCGTCATGAAGGGTTCCAGCAGAAGCGACAGCGGAATGCCGTGCGAGGAATCCGCAACCGCCTCCATTTTTTCGAGGGGCAGCAGGCGGATCTCCCCGGCTCTGAGCCCCATGTCCGCCGCGTCCACGATCAGAAGCACGACGGGCGGGTTCCCGCGCAGCGTCGCCACATGGTTTTCCGGCGTCGTTCCGCAGTCGACGACGCCCTTTTTTCCCGCGGCGCGCAACAGCTCCGCCACGGTGCACCCCGCTGCGTCATCCCCCAAAAGGACGTTACCCGCGCACCATATTAGAAGCTCGTTCGTTCGTTCATCCGTTTTCGCGTCCATTTTTGCGTTCAAATCCGTAAACCTCCAGTCCCTAAATTAGTGTATCATTAGGGACCGTATGAAAACGATTCACCGGAGGGGCCGAGAGTGCAGGAATCTTCGCGCATGGTGCGCCATGCTCTGCTGATGATGATGGGAACCCTCGTGAGCCGCGTTCTCGGGCTCGCGCGAGAGATGGTCACGGCCGCGTTTTTTGGGGCCTCGGGACGGCTCGACGCCTTCAACGTCGCCTACACCCTCGCCAACCTGGCGCGCCAGCTCGTGGCGGAGGGGGCACTTTCCGCGGCGTTCGTCCCCGTCTTTTCGAAAGCCCTTCTCGAAAGCTCCGCGCGCGCCCTCTCGCTCGCCCGACAGGCGATGGGCGTCCTGATCCTGGCATCTCTCGCCGTGACGCTCCTCGGCATCGCCGGCGCTCCCCTGCTGACCTTCATTATGGCCCCCGGTTTCGACGCGGAGACGTCCCTGCTGGCGACAAGTCTGACGCGGTGGATGTTTCCGTTTCTGTTCCTGATCTCCATGGCCGCCCTGACCATGGGCGTCCTGAACAGCCTGGGATCCTTTTTCCTTCCCGCGCTGGCCCCGGCCTTCAGCAACCTGATCTTCATCGTCAGCGCGCCCCTTCTGGTCCGCCGGCTCGGCATTCATGGCCTGGCGGTCTCCGTGCTGCTCGGCGGCGGCGTGCACTTTCTGAGCCAGTGGTTTTGGGCGCGGCGCATCGGAGCCCCGCTCGTCCCCGAGCGTCCCGATTTTTCCGACGGCGACCTGCGAAGGATGATGCTGCTTTTCCTTCCCTACGCCGCGGGGCTGTCCCTGAACCAGGTCAACCCTGTCGTCAGCCGGATGCTTGGTTCCTTTCTGGAGGAGGGCAGCATCTCCGTCCTGAACTACGCGAACCGCATCCTGCAGCTTCCGCTGGGGCTTTTCGTCATCGCGATATCGCAGGCCGTGCTGCCGCAGCTCTCACGCGCGAAGGAGCCCTCGCAGTTCGCCTCGACGATCGGCACGGCGCTTCGCTTCGCCCTCTTCATCGTCCTGCCCGCCACCGTGGGGCTCATCATGATTTCCGAGCCCTTCGTGCACGTGACCTTCGTCCGGGGCGCCTTTGGAGAAGGGGCGTGGAGGGCGACGTCCCGGGCCCTCACGTTGAGCGTCCTGGGCCTTCCCGGCATGGCCTGTTCCACCGTGGTGATGCGCGGACTCTACGCGCTCTCCATGCCCCGGGGCGCCTTCATCACGACTCTTTTCAGCGTCGCCTGCACCGCCGTTCTGTCCCTGCTTCTCATGTTTCCAATGGGATACGGCGGCCTGGCGCTGGCCCCCAGCGTAGCGTTCACCCTCTCGGGGCTGCTGGGGCTCCGCCTCATCGGGAAGAAAATCGAGCATCCCCTGCGGATCGCCTCGAAAAGCTGGGCGTGCAGGACCGTCGCCGCGCTCACCCTGATGGCGCTGGCTCTGTACCTTTGGGGCGCCTTTTTGCCCTACAATATTCACGCGGGCCTGCCGGCGCGGGTGGGCTGGTGCCTCGGCGCCATGCTGACGGGCGCAGGCGTCTACGCGGCGGTCACTCTGGCTCTGAAATTCGACGAATGGCAATGGATCAGGGAGGCGGCTTTTTTCAAATAAATAAAAATTCCCCGCAGAAAAACACTTAATAAAGTAATGTCAACAACTTAAGCCAATAATTGGAGTCGGGGGCCGCGACACCCTGGAAAGAGACTCGGAGGATATCGAAATGAAAGACACGCATACGAAAACGCCGCTCCGGAAACCTGCGCGGTTCGCGCATTTGCTCATTATGGCGCTCTGCGTTACGGTATTCTGCCTTACGGCGACGGGCGCACGCGCGGAGATGGTGTCCGAAGCCTGGCAGAGGCGCCTCGACGCCCGAACGGCGACGCTGTGGATCGAGGGACAGAGCCTCGGGGATAACCTGATCCTCAACGCCCGGGCCGAGCTGCGCGTCACGTGGCTCGAACGTCGTCTTTCCCGCGAGCTGAACACCGATCGGAACGTGGACGAGTGGGTCATCACGAACCTCGGCTATTACTTCAGCAACAGAAAGGAAACGCTGGAGAAATTGAAGGGGCGCGATATCCTCGTGCTGAACTACAGGGCTATCAAGCGCTGGGATTTCGACCCGACGAAGCTCGTCGTCGATGGATACGCGGTCACAGCGGACGACATTCTGACGAAGAGCGAGTATTGGGAGGCGGGAGAGCTGCCCCCGGAAACCGAGGGATTGATCGCCGTCCGCGTCCCCGCGCTGAAACCCGGGCGAGCCGTAGAAATTCGATACGGCGACGACGCCGCGACCCTTGAGGCGCCCCGCCGGTGAGCGTCTTTTACACTCTGGGTATCGAGACGAGCTGTGACGACACCGCCGTCTCCGTCCTGCGCGGGGAGCGCGAGGTCGCGGCGGAGCTTTTGTCCAGCCAGATTCGTGACCACGCGCGATTCGGCGGCGTCATTCCCGAATTCGCCGCGCGCAGACACCTGGAAAGCCTTCTGCCCCTGATCGACGCGGCTCTGAGGGAGGCCGGCATCGAGGGCAAAGACCTGAACCTCATCGCCGTCACCCGCGGCCCTGGACTGATGGGGTCCCTCATGGTCGGGGTCCTGGCGGCGCGCGCGCTGTCCCGGGCCTGGGAGGTTCCGGTCCTCGGCGTCAACCACCTGGAGGGCCACATGTTCGCGCCCCTGCTCGAGGCCGATGAGCTGGCCCCGCCCTTCCTCTCCCTGATCGTCTCCGGCGGCCATACGGAGATCATCCGCGTCGACGCCTTCGGGCGTTACGCCCTTCTGGGGGGAACGCGCGATGACGCCGCGGGCGAGGCCTTCGACAAGGCGGCGAAACTGATGGGACTCCCCTACCCCGGCGGCCCCGAGATCGACAGGCTGGCGGCGACCGGAAATCCGAAGGCGTTCGACTTTCCGGTTCCCCTGAAGCGTACCGACAGGGTCGAGTTCAGCTTCAGCGGGCTCAAGACCGCCCTGCTGTGGCAGGTCAAAAAAATGAGGGAAGCGAACCCGCCAACCGACATACTGCACATTGTCGACCTCTGCGCGTCGTTCCAGCACGCCGTCGTCGAGGCGCTGATCGCCAAGCTCGCCATGGCCGTCCGGCAAACCGGCATCGAAAACGTGACCGCCTCGGGCGGCGTCGCGGCCAACAGCGCCCTGCGCAGAGCCCTTCGGGAGGATCGACGATGGAGGGCCTGGCTGCCGCAACCCTCGCGCTGCACCGACAACGCCGTCATGATCGCCATGGCCGGATACAACGCCTGGCAACGAGGCGCTCGCAGCCCCGAGGACCTTACGCCCGACCCGTCGCTGGAGTTCGCCGTGTGAACCCCGCTCCCGGCACACTGCGATGCCGCAGCGGGGTTGACGCTAAACGCGGGAGCGAGGGCTTCCCTTCGGGCGGTTACTTTCAGCCCGCCTCGATGTTATAACCCCAGGAAAAGCAGGGGGATTCGCGGTGGCAATAATACAGAAAGAATGACTATGCGTTCAAAAGAATTTTCGGTCATGAGGACACCGGAGATATCCTGGCGGGTTGTCTCACGGCCGTTCCGGACGTCCCTGTAAAACCGGAAGAGCTGACCCTCATCCACACGGAATTGAGTCCCGAATACCTGGCCGACGAGGGCAACATCGAGCGCAGGATCCTGTATTATTGGGGTCGAATTTTCACGTTCTGGAGCGGGACGAGGGAGTTCTGTCTTCCGTCGTGCGCTCACGGCGGAGGATATTTTCACGCAGGACAAATCGGCGCGGGGGAGAATCAAGTGCCCCCCGCGGTCGATACAGAAGAAGCCCTGATCTGAAGCAACCTGTATTGAATTTCCCTAATCGTCGAAGTTCCCTTCGGTCTTTTTTCTGTTCGGGGCCCTGTCGGCGGTGTAGTTCTCGCGGGGG
>JAITPZ010000178.1 GCA_031289165.1 Synergistaceae bacterium | reverse complement strand
ATCTTATCGTGCAGGACGATACACGCGTTCCCGTAGCGCTGCAGGCGGGCGCTCTTTCCGCGACGCGGGCGGAAGCCCTGTCAAAAACCGCCGTCAGGGTTTATGACCTGATTGACTATACCGGGCTCGGGTCCGGCGAGGCAAACAAAGACAAACGCCTCGTCCTGCAAATAGACACGACCAGCATCGCTTCCCTGATCTACGACAACTGGATCAAGCTGCTGGAATCGACTACTGCGGTCAATTTCAGCAATCTTCATTATTTGACATCGAGTGACGTGGACCTCGCAAAAGTCAGCCTGACGACGACCGCCGGGCAGTCACTGGCGGGCACTTATGACGTGGAAGTTGTCCTCGATGAAAGCTCCCGCGCGATTCTGGCGCATATCAGTCGGCAGCCCAGCGGTCCCGTATCCGGGGATATTCCCCCGGAAATTCCGGATACTACAGAGACGGTAACGACACCCGTCGCAGGAAGCACGGGCGGGGAATGGCGGCTTACCCTAACGCCTCCCTCCGGAGCGACAATACCCAATCACACTCCGTTTTATGTATGGTTTATGGTGGTAAATTCCAGCGTCAACAGAGCCGCGAATTCCATTCTGAGACCCTACAGCGACGACGATTTTTTTGGACCGTTCGTCACGGAGAGTGTGGTTGATGCGGCGGGCAATACCGTACTCGAGGTCGATGTCGACAATCTTAAAAATCCGGATGGAACACAAGGGATCCTTCCCGCCGGGTCCTATAAAATCAGGTACGCAGACAGCGCGACCAGGGAGACGTTTGTCGGTACTACAAGCGGAACGCTCACAACCCAGGGGACCACGCAAAATTCGCCTGACAGCGGAAGCGGCGGATGCAACGCAGGATTTGGAAGTACTCTGATGTTGGCGGCGATCATCCCCGCCATCAATGCGATAAAGCGTAAGAAAAAGTAACGCATTCCCTCTCTAAAGAAATGAAGCGCCTTGTATCCAGGGGCGCTTCATTATTTATTTCTCGACTTTCACAAACTCCACATCAACCGGCGAAACGGGCGAATCCTGTTTTCGAAAAGGCTCAAGCCAGGCGCGTTATCACGCCTTCGACAAAAGTTCCTCGGCCACAGCATAGGGGTCCAGCTTTCGCTCGCGAACGGCCTCCAGCAGTTCCTCCCGGCGGACGGTCCACAGCTTTTCCACGCGATCCGAAAGGCGCTCCAGCATGATATCCTCGATCTTCGAGCGCAGGCGCGCAAGTTCCCGTTCCCTGCCGGCCTCGCTCTTCAGGGAGTGTTCCCGGTGCAGGCGCAGGAGTCTGACAAGCTCGGGCACGCCCTCGCCGTTCTCCGCCACCGTCTGCAGAACCGTCGGCACCCACTCGCGGCCCTTCAAAAATTCCAGAACGCCGCGCACCTCGTTCACCACGCGGTCCGCTCCCGAGCGGTCCGCCTTGTTCACGACGAAGAGATCCCCTATCTCCATGATGCCCGCCTTCATGGCCTGAATGTCGTCCCCCAGGCCGGGGACGAGCACCACGCACACCGTGTCCGCGACGCGCATGACGTCGATCTCCGACTGTCCCACGCCCACCGTCTCGATGATCACGACGTCGTAGCCGCACGCGTCCAGGATCAGAACACCCTCGCGCGTCCCGCGGCTCAGGCCGCCCAGGGATCCCCGCGCCCCGAGGCTGCGCATGAAAACACCCGCGTCGTCCGTGTGACGCTGCATGCGCAGACGGTCCGCCAGAATGGCCCCGCCCGTGTAGGGACTCGAAGGGTCGACCGCCAGCACGCCCACGGTTGAACCCTCCGATCGAAAATGCTCGATCAGCTTGTCCGTCAGGGTGCTCTTGCCCGCGCCCGGGCTGCCCGTCACCCCGATCGTCCACGCCCTGCCCGTGTGCGGGTAAAGCTCCCTCATCAGCGCGTCAACGCCGTCGGCCCTGTCTTCGGCCATCGAGATGAGGCGCGCCATGGCCCGGACGTCGCCGCCCGTCGCCCTCTCCGCGAGCGTACTCACAAGCTGCTCCGATTTGGAATAAAAGCGGTCATGTCAAAAGGAGGCGAAGCGGCTCGCCTTCAAGTCCTCGCCGGAACGGCCTTCTCCAGCCATTCGATCGCCGTCGACGTCGGCGTGCCGGGCCCGAAGATCGCTCCCGCCCCCATGTCCAGAAGCCCCGGGATGTCGTCCTCCGGGATCACTCCCCCACCGAACACGAGGATGTCCGACGCGTTTTTCTCCTTCAAAAGGTCAATGACGCGCTTGAAGTAAAACTGATGCGCCCCCGACAGGACGCTGATCCCGACGGCGTCCGCGTCCTCCTGAATCGCCGTCGTCACGATCTGCTCCGGCGTCTGCCGAAGTCCCGTGTAGATGATCTCCATCCCCGCGTCGCGCAAGGCCCGCGCGATCACCTTCGCCCCGCGATCGTGTCCGTCCAGACCCGGCTTCGCTATCACCACGCGTATTTTTTTATCCGACATCGTCATCCCTCTTTTTATAACACTATATTCTCGACGTACTCGCCAAACTCCTCGCGCAGAACGCCGCAAATCTCGCCCTCCGTCGCGTATACCCGCACCGCGTCCAGGATGAGGGGCATCAGGTTCGTGTTCTCGTCCCTCGCTTCCTTTCGAATGCTCTCCAGGCGCTCCTTCACAGCGACGTTGTCGCGGCCCTCGCGGAGCTTCTTCAGCTTCTCGATCTGGCGCTGCTCCACCGAGGCGTCGACCCGCAGCAGCTTGCGGTTCGATGCGGCCTCCTTCGTCTGGAAGCGGTTGACGCCCACGACCGTCGTGTCGCCGGACTCCACGGACTTCTGGTACTCGTACGCCGCGTCCTGTATCTGCTTCTGGGGGAATCCCTTCTCGATCGCGGCCAGCATACCCCCCATCCCGTCGATCTTTTCGATATACTCCATCGCGCCCGCCTCGATCTCGTCGGTCAGCTTCTCGACGACGTAGCTCCCCGCGAACGGATCGACCGTGTTCGTCACTCCCGACTCGTAAGCGACGATCTGCTGCGTGCGCAGCGCGATTTCCACGCTCCTCTCCGTCGGCAGGGCCAGCGCCTCGTCCATGCTGTTCGTGTGCAGCGACTGGGTGCCTCCCATCACGGCGGCGAGCGCCTGCAGCGTCACGCGGATGATGTTGTTTTCCGGCTGCTGCGCCGTCAGCGTGCATCCCGCCGTCTGGGTGTGGAAGCGCAGCATCTGGGCCTTCGGGTTGGTCGCGCCGAATCGTTCCTTCATGATGCGTGCCCACAGGCGGCGCGCGGCGCGGTACTTCGCCACCTCCTCGAGGAAATCGTTGTGCGCGTTGAAGAAGAATGAGAGGCGCTCCCCGAACTCGTCGGGTTTCAGGCCCTTCTTCCGCGCCGCCTCCGCGTAGGCGATCCCGTCCGCCAGGGTGAAGGCGACCTCTTGGACCGCAGTGCTTCCCGCCTCGCGAATGTGGTAGCCCGATATGGAAATTGTGTTCCACTTCGGGACCTCGCGCCCGCAAAAGTCGAAAATGTCCGTGATCAGGCGCATCGAGGGCTGCGGTGGGAAGATATACGTCCCCCTCGCCATGTACTCCTTCAGAATGTCGTTCTGGATCGTTCCGGAAAGGTTGCCCGCGCTGACGCCCTGTTTCTCCCCCACGCAGATATACATCGCCAGCAGCACCGCCGCCGGGGCGTTGATCGTCATCGACGTCGATACTTTATCCAGAGGGATCCGGTCGAACAGAACCTCCATGTCGGCGAGGCTGTCGATCGCGACGCCCACCTTGCCGCACTCGCCCGCCGCCATATGGTGGTCCGTGTCGTAGCCAATCTGCGTCGGCAGGTCGAACGCGACGGACAGCCCCGTCGTCCCCCGCTCCAGAAGGTAACGGTAGCGCTCGTTCGACTCCTCCGCCGTGGCGAATCCCGCGTACTGGCGCATCGTCCAGAAGCGGCCGCGGAACATCGTCGGCTGCACCCCGCGCGTGAAGGGATACTCTCCGGGGAAGCCGATGTCGCGGGCGTAATCGCGCTCCGCTCCGGAATCGGGATCGTAAAGCCGCTCGAGCGGAATCCCTCCGCCCGTCGTGAACTTCGCCCGGCGCTCCGCGTTCTTCTGCAGAGTTTTGCTCACGCTCTTTTCGTACGTCGCCTTCGCTGCTTTATACTCTGTGTCCCCCACCTGTAAAACCTCCCTCAAAGATTACTGCCCCAGAAGATCCGGCCACAGAGGAATCCAGTCCCTCGTGCTCATCATCCCGAGATCCAGATAAACCGTCAGCATCGAACGCCCCGGGTATCCCGACGAAGCGAGCTCCTGCGGCAGCGGAATGCGTATCTGCATTTTACTGCGGGGCGGGCTCAGGTCCGGAACCCCGGACACGGAAAAAACGACCTTGCCCCCCGACAGCGCGGCCGCCCTGACCATCTCCACCGCGGGGACGGAGCGGGCCCACACGTCCAGCTCCAGACCGTTGTTCAGACAGAAAAACGTCATCGTGTCCAGCTCCTCCTGAGAAAAATTGATGGAGGAGTCGATCACGACGTTCGTCAGAGTTTCCTTTTGCGCGCTCCAGATCGAGGGCAGGGCGATCTGAATGTCCGTTCCGTTTTCGACCACCATATTCTTCAGGGCCGGGCTGACCGCTCCGACGGGGGCCGGGCGATGAAAGACAAACATCTCCGCCTTCGCGCCGGGATCTCTTTTCCAGTCGGCGAACGAGGAGATCAGCCGGTTGTTCCAGACGGCGTGAACCACCGGGGTCGCTGTTTCCGACGTCGTAACGAAGGGAGAGATCAGGGTGGCGTCCAGAAGAAAGCTCTCCCTGTTCTCCTCCTGCGAGACTACGGGCCTGAACAGGCTCAGATACCCCGGCGACACATCGACGTCCGGCATCATCACGGCCTTCCACAGTTTGGACGCCGCGATGTCGAGGCAGTATATATCCCCCGTCGGGGCGGTGAAGAGCGTCCATCCGCCCTCGAGGCCGCCCTCCAGCAGTTCCGCCTCCCCGGCGCGCCGGTCGCGGAAGTCGACGGTCACCCTGTAGAGCCCGCCGTCCTCGCTGATGATCAGAAGCTCCCCCAGGGGAGACCACGCGACATCCCGGGGGCGGGAAACATCGACGGAGAAAAAATTCTTTCCGTCGGTGACGTCCACGAAAAAGATCCTCTCGTTTCCCCGGTCCGCCACGGCTATCCAGGAACCGTACGCCGAGAGCCCCACGGGCTCGAAGAGCAGAGACTGGTCCGGAGGGGCCCACGAGCCGACAGGTTCCAGAGTCGGAGAATAGAAGAGAACCTCGCGCCGGATGGGGTCGGACACGGCAAACGCGCCGGACGAGATGGAAACGGCGTCCGTCACCGTGCAGTCGATGCTCCCCGCGATATCGAGCGAAATCGGGCCGGACGCGCCCTCGGGAGAAAGGAAGGAACGGACATCCCCGCTCGTGGAGAGGACGCGAAAGGAACCGTCCCCCAGCGGCAGAACCGCGGCCGGGCTTTCGACCGGAACCCGCCTCACCCGTCCCTCTGATTTTCTGCTGAAATAAACGCAGTGCCCCAGCGTGTCCGCCAGGCAGAGGACCGGGTTGAAGGCGTCGGCCTTACCAAGCCCGACGATGCTGAACGGCTTGAAGTACCCCAGCCCGAACTCGGTCTGCAGGTCGACGGGGGCAACCCGCCATCTGGCGGAAAGGGCAGAGGCGCCGACGTGAGCCCGCATGTCGCGCTGCAGCCCGATCACGTAGGACAGAACCCGCGGCATGGCGGCGTCCCGGGGCCGCACCTCCAGATAGTAGGACAGGCTCTCGCGCCCCGTCTCAAGGTCGCCGATCCGGTCCATGATCAGGCCCCTGAGAAGATAATAGTCCACCATGTAGGTGTTGGCCTTCAGCGCGCGGTCCAGATAGTCCAGAGCGCTCCAGTAGTCCCGGTCCAGAAAATACATATAGGCCCGGGTGAACTGGCGCTCGGACTCGTCCAGCCGGGCACGGGGCATCTCCGCCGGAAAAACCGCCCTCCCCGGGGCGCCGATCAGGAAAAGGGCGATAACAATTCGTGCGATAAATTTGATTTTTGTTCTCATGTCCGCTCCCGCAAACGACAAAACTCGAAAAACAAATAAAGAATAACACATCGCTTCATTTTTTGCGCCGGGAATCGCCGCTTCCGACTCTCTCCCCGGCGTACAGTTGATTTTAAAAGATATAGATTACGGACATGCTAAAATAGCATTGAATGACCTCTGTGAATACTCATTTTTGGGGCCCTGAAAATAAAGGATTTTGGACGGAGACGCAGCCATGAATGCGGGGCTTTGCGTCAGAGCGTCAGCGTATGATCGACAAACTTTGCCGATACATATGGAAGACCGAATACAACCTGTTTCGGGCAAAATTGGTATTGATTTTTGCTGAAAAGCGAAGGGAAGTGCGACAGATGTTGAAATTCAACTCGGCGAGCGTTCGTATAGCGGACAGCTCGCGGGCCGTGGACGAATGCATCGCGATTATGTACGGCGACCGGGAACCGGAGGACGGCGGGCTGTGGATCGTAAACGCGGTCATTGGCCACAAGCTCGATAAAATAGCCTCCGCGGTGCGTTCGAGAATCCCGAACGCGGCGGTGGTGGGAAGTTCCTGCGGCGGCGTGATCGGGCGCGAGGGAGCGGGCGAAGCGATGACGCACATGGCGGTCATGTCCGTAAATGGCCCCCCGGAGGAATACGCGTGGTTCGGAGTGGACGATTTTCACGCGGCGAACGCGCGGCAGAAAGGGATCGAACTCGCGGAGGGTCTCCGTAAAAAACTGCCGGGCGCCAGCGTAATCTACCTTTTGAGCCCGGGATTGGATTCCTGCAATGACGAGCTTGTGGCATCTTTTGAAGAGGTGTTCGGTGGCGACGTCCTCATTTTCGGCGGCGCTTCTTCGGATAATTACAAGGCGCTGACCACGTCGCAGTATACGGGCGACAGAGCGAGCCTTTGGGGCACCTGGGCCGTGGGTTTCGCCGACGGCACGCTCAAGGCGGCGGCTCGGGCCACGCACGGCTTCAACGCGTTCGGCACGGCCATGACGGTCACAAAAGCCGACCACAACCAGATCATCGAGCTTGACGGACAGCCGGCCTGGGAAACGTACAGCCGGCGCGTCGGGAATTTGTCGGACGATGACGTCCGCACGCTGCTGGTCACCGGCGGGCTGGCGTTCGAGCTTCCCCCCGAACTGGCCGCCGATTATGGAAATAAGCATATATTGAGGCTGGGCCTGCCGAGAGAGGAGAGCGGCGCGATCCGGTTGTCGGTAACGGTCGATGAAGGCGTCAGGCTCTACCTCACGACCCGCGACGAAGAGCTGATTTTCTCCGAACAGAAGCATGCCCTCGAACTGCTGCGCGGAGAAATAAAAGAGAGGGCCTCCTGCGAAAGGTGCGAACCGGTGGCGGTGTTTCAAACGGACTGCCTGCTCCGGGGACGGACGCTTTTCGATAAGGTGATGAAGGACGAAATTATCGCGATGATGCAAAACGCGTTCCGGAACGACGGGGAGACTCCTCCGTGGCTTGGGATGTACGGTTTTGGAGAGTTTTGCCCGCTGGGTGGACGAAATATGTTCCACACCTATACCACGTCGCTTCTCGTGCTGTACAGATAAAGAAGTGCGAAGGCGCACATGACTGACAAAAGATTGCAGGAGATCGACGAGCTGAGGGGACTCGTCGACGAGCTGAACCTGAAAACCGCGCGTTATGAGATCGAAAAGGCGAATATGCGCGCGATGCGCCACAGGCTCGACAACCAGATCGAACTTTTCCGACAGATACACCGCTTTACGCAGAGAGCGTTCGGCGCGTCATCGATGGAGGACCTGGCGAATATTCTCTCGGAGGGGGTCGTTGATGTTTTTCAGCTCGAAACGGCGGCCACCTTCAGGCTCGACGTCTCGGGAGACCACATGGACCTGTTCGGTTCCTGCAATTTCAATTCGCCGGACGTCGAATTTCCCGTCTCGATGGAATGGCTGCGCAAACCCGAACTCCACGATTTCAGGAGACGGACCGTTGTCGCGGAATCCTCCGATCTCGATTCCCCCTTCAGCCCCCTCAACCTGTCCTACGCGATCTGCGTGCCGCTTTTCGACAACGACAGGAAGATGGTGGGCATAATCCTGGGCGGCATCACCGAGGAAGGGGCTCTCATCTACGACAGGATACCCGAAGTCTTTTCGTCCTCTTTTCTCGTTTATTGCCAGACGATGAACGGCATTTACAACAACCTGATCGCGCTCGATCAGGCGAGGGCGGGCGTGAGGGCAAAATCCAGGTTTCTGTCGAGCCTGAGCCATGAAATTCGAACCCCGATGAACGCCATCATAGGCATGACGCAGATCGCCTCTCACAGCGAAAAACCGGAAGAGCTGAAAAAATGCGTTTCACAGATCGACATATCCTCACGCCATCTGCTGGGGTTGCTGAACGATGTGCTGGACATGTCCAAGATCGACGAGGGAAAGCTGGTTCTGGAAAATTCTCCGTTCGTTCTGGGCCCCATTCTCGAAAATATCATCGGCGGCCTGCGCTCCATCGCCGTGAACAAGGGGCTCGACCTCATGCTCGACGCAAACGGAACGGAGAACCTGGCCCTTTCCGGCGACTCGATGAGGCTCTCTCAGGTTTTAATCAACTTTATCTCGAACGCCCTGAAGTTTACGGAGTCCGGCTGCGTGACGCTGGACGCTCGCGCGGTCTCTCAGGACAGCGAAAAAATCCTGATGCAATTCGCCGTGACCGACACGGGCATCGGAATGTCGGAGGAGGCCGTTTCCCGGATCTTCTCTCCCTTCGAGCAGGCCGACGCCAGCATGTCGCGAAAATACGGCGGAACCGGCCTCGGCCTGTCCATCAGCAGCAGCATCGTGAAACTGATGGAGAGCGAGATACACGTCGAAAGCGCGCCGGGAGAGGGATCGAGGTTTTCGTTTCAGGCGTGGTTCGACCTGGATAAAAAGGCGGCCGCCGCTGAAGATTCGGTCGAAGAAGAATGGGCCCAAAAGTTCTCGGGCGCCCACATCATGATCGTGGACGACGTCCAGATCAACCGGGAAATTATCATGGCTTTTCTGGACGACACCGGCGCCGCCTGCGAATGCGCCTCGAACGGACAGGAGGCGGTCGATATGTTCGCGGCGTCGGAGGAGAATTATTACGGCCTGATACTGATGGACGTTCAGATGCCCGTTCTGGACGGATGCGACGCGGCGCGCCGGATTCGGGCGATGGAACGTCGCGACGCGAAGACGGTCACGATCATCGCGCTGACGGCAAACGTCCTTAAGGAAGACCTGCAGGAAGCTATCGCCGCCGGCATGAACGGATACGCAGGAAAGCCGGTGGAGTACTCCACAATAATGAAGGTCGTGGACCAGGCGCTCCACGGCGATTCGGACGGTCAACGCCGTTCGAACCCGCGTTAACCGCGTCGCCTGAAATTGGTATGGTGGTTTAACTTAAGTTTACCAATGTCCGCAACTTAAGAATAACGCGACCAATCTTTGGGGCCCCGCCCAAAACCTCGCGAGGGGTTGTGAACACCTCGACCCCTTAAGTTGTTGACATTATTAAGTTTATTATAAGAGACTAAAAGTTTTCCTCGACAGCGAGGCGTTTTTGGCTATTCTAACTTCAGGCTTTTTACCTGAATTTGCTGTAATTTTTCCTTAACGGTTAAAATAGTACCGCAGCTTGCTTATCACGTCATTCAAATCCAGAGGTTTGCCCAGGTGGTCGTTCATGCCGGCCTCCAGACATTTTTCGACATCCTCTTTAAAGACGTTGGCGGTCATGGCGACAATGGGAATGGTTTTCGCGTTGGGCGCGTCCAGGGCTCGTATGCGGCGGGTTGCCTCGTAGCCGTCCATCTCGGGCATCTGAACGTCCATAAAGATGATGTCATACCTTTCCGGCGCTTCGCTGAACATCCTCACGACTTCCGATCCGTTTTCCGCGCAGTCGATGGCGAGATTCGCGGGTTCCAGAAGCCCAAGGACGATTTCCCGGTTGATTTCCACGTCCTCCGCCAGCAGAATGCGCCGTCCGGTGAAATCGTTGTTCCAGCCCTCCCCGCTCTTCCCTGGGCATGTCTCCTCCACATCCAGGCACTCGTTGATGCAGTCCACGATGGACGAGGGGAAGAGCGGCTTGGACAGGAACTTATTCACACCCGCGAGCTTCGCCTCGTCGGCAATCGTACTCCACTCGGCCACGGAGACCATGATGACCACCGATTGATTCAGGTCCTTTCCCCTGATTTTTTCCCTGATGCGCCGCGTCAGCTCCAGACCGTCGATGCCCGGCATCTTCCAGTCGATGAAGCAAATGTCGTAAGAGACATTTCTTTCAGTCGTCGCGTCCGCCCTGGCGTCCATCATCGCAAGCGCCTCTTCTCCGCTCGACGCGACATCGCAGGGCACGTTCAACTGCCGGGCCATTTGGACGAAATACTCCCGAATCACAGGATCGTCGTCCACGGCGAGCAGGTAAAGGTTGCTCCAGTTTGTGCCCGGGGGAAGCAGAGCGCGGCTTTTCGTCCCGCGTTTTGCCTGTATCGTAAAGGCGAAGGTGGAGCCTTTTCCAGGCTCCGACTCTATCCAGATTTTTCCGCCCATGAGTTCCACGATGCTCCTGGAGATGGAAAGCCCCAGTCCCGTGCCTCCGTATTTTCGGGTGGTGCTGCTTTCCGCCTGTTCGAAGGCGTTGAAAATCCGCTCTTTTTGCTCCTCGCTGAGGCCGATGCCCGTGTCGGTCACCTCGATCTGAATGGTGACAATGTCGCCTTCGTCCCTGACGAAGCGCGCGTCCAGACGTATGGAGCCCCGCACCGGCGTGAACTTCACGGCGTTGGAGAGCAGGTTTGTGATGACCTGCGCCAGTCGCTGATCATCGCAAACGAATTCCCCCGTGATGTTTTTGTCGATATGGACCACAAAATTCTGTTCTTTTTCCTCGACGCGGTAATTGATGACGTTGACCACCCGCTGGAGCATCTTCTCGAAATCGAACTCCACAGAGGAAAGTTCCAGTTTGCCCGACTCGATCTTTGAAATATCCAGCACGTCGTTGATGACGCCCAGCAGGTGCCTGGACGCGTCCTCTATTTTCCCGAAGGCATAATCTTTTCGTTCCAGGTCCGTCGCCGATTTCCCGATGGCAGCCATTCCGATGACCGCGTTCATGGGCGTACGCATTTCGTGGGACATGCTGGAGAGGAAGGAACTCTTCGCTTTCGTGGCGGACAGCGCGTCCTCGCGCGCCTGCATGAGTCCCTGCACCATCTCCTTACGGGAAATAGCGTTTGCCATCAGGAGGCTGCCGGAGAGAAGAATCTCCTCCTCTTCCTCTATAAATTCGTATTCTCGCAGGCAACTGCCGAAGCTGACAAATCCCCAGAATTTCTCCTGCAGGAAAACGGGAATGCCCGTCAGAGACAGGACGCCGGAGGCGGCAATTTGCCGGCGCTCATCGTCTGACAGTCTGCTGTGGAAAATTTTCACTCTCTCATTGCGGGCGAGCCGATTTTTCCAGTCCCCCAGGCTTTTGATGCTGAGGCTCTCCGCCCCGAAATCCAAAGGTTCGAACTTCTGCCCGACGTCGCCAAACCATTTCGAGACCGGCCTGAAGCTCAGCGCATCGCCCGCGGCATCGCCCTTCCAGATAAAAATGCGGTCGATTTCAAAGGCCTCGGCCATCATCCGCATACATTTTTGCAGAGCGTCCTCGAATGTTTTCTCATCCGCAATCAGGAGCGACACGACGGCCCTGTTGACGAGGTACATCAAACTGCCCAGTCGGTGAGTTTCCTCGGCCGCGGCATGGGCGGAGGCGAGGGATTTTCTCTCCGCGCTGGTCATCTTTTTGAAGAAGGTGACGATGATGCCCGTCATCAGCCCATAGGCCAGAGCGAGGAGAGTGAAAATGATCCTCGACGATTGCCTCAGCGTCGTTTCGAGATCCGAGATCAGTTCGTTGGCCCAGATGTAGCCGATGACCTCGCCTTTCCTCACGACGGGAAACATCGCGTTCATGATGTTCCCGCGAACCATCGTGCCCACCTGCACCATCGGCGTACTGGTCGCCATCACCCTCCGCCCGGGATGGTCCGGCGCGATGGGCTGCCCGATGGTGTTTCCGAATTTGGCGGAGGGACCGTACGTGAGAATGGCGTCGAGTTCCCGTGAGTAGAACCCTATTCCCAGGCCTTCGACAACCGACGCCGTTTCGTCCGTGACATCCCGAAGCGCCCTGTTCAGAGCGGCGATCTTCTCCTCCCGCGATACAGACTCCGCCCCGGCCTCCTTCAGGATCCTGTCGTACCCGTCCTCGTCAAGGCGTTTGTCCAATGCCCGCGCAAACGACATCAGGTAAACTTTCTTCTGTTCGAGGAACACGTCCTCACTGACATACCTCACCATGTGCCATGTGGCGATGAACAGTACGCTCAGGCACAAAAAGAGAATCACAAACGCTCTCCTGCGAAATGAGAACAGTGACGACACCTTCACACACATTCCTCCATAATCAGGCATTCACATCAGGCGCGCCGTTCTCTGACCAGCTCGCGATTCACAGAAGGCTCCGTCAAACCATAAAATTCCGCACCGCAATGGTTGAAAATTATATTTTCGAAGCTGAAATCCACCGATAAAACGCTGCCGTGCCGATTCTCATGCAACTTACCGAATAGAGCGCCTTTTCGTGTCATTCTAACACAATACACACTCCACACGGCTCGCTTTTCATGCCGACAGCGACCCCTTTTGGGTGTTTTCCGAGACGGACGCCCGACGTTGCGATCTATTTTCCGTCGCAATTCGGTCCGCGCCGAGGAAACAAGCCATGCGGGGAACGGCAGACTGAAAAGGAATGTCCTTCTCCTTCCAAACAACCCCCGCAAACGAACGCAGGCCGCGAGATACGTTCTCGCGGCCTGCGTTTTTTTCCTGGGGTTTTCCTGAGAAGCCCCGGTTCGGTTATCTTCCGGCTGCCGTTCCGAGGCGTCCGGGCTTCTTCGTTTTCTCCCCGTCGAGTTTGAAGAACGCTATCTCGTTCTGAAGGGTGTCCGAGAGCCCGGAGAGGCTTTCCGCGCCATCCGCGACCTTCCCGGACGCGGTCGCGATGTCCGCGACGCCCGTGCGGAGATTCTCCCCGGCGGTCGCCGTCCTGTTGATCTTCGCCGACATGTCCTGAATGGCCTCCGCGATTTCCTCGCTTGACGCCGCCTGTTCCTCCGCCACGGCCGCCAGATCCTGCGTGGCGTTGGCGATCTCCCTCAGGTAGTCGAGCATATTGCCGATCGCCGTCTCGGTATCGGAGGACAGATCCTTCGCCTTGTTCGAGTCGGTCGTGTTCTCCTGAGCGTAGCCGACGATCCTGTCCAGGTCGGAAGTTATTGTGGACGCCAGCTCCGCGATGCTTTTGGCCGCGACGTTGCTGTCCTCGGCGAGCTTGCGCACCTCCTCGGCCACAACGGCGAAACCGCGGCCCGCGTCGCCGGCCCTGGCCGCCTCTATCGCCGCGTTCAGAGCCAGCAGGTTCGTCTGGTCCGCGATACTCCCGATCTGGGAGACGAAGCTCTGTATCTGACGAGCCCTCGAGCCGAGTTCCGTGATGGCGGTGGCGGAGGCGGCGGAACTGGCCGCGACCCTGCCAACCCCTTCGACCGCGCTGTGGACCGCATTCATGCCGACGTCGCCTGCCTTCATGGCGTCGTCCACTCTGCGGGCGATGTCCGTTCCCTTCTGCGCCGTCGTCTGCGCGCCGACCGCAACCTCCTCCACCGAGGCGTTGATCTCCTCGCTCGTCGAGGCCAGCACGACCAGGTTGGAAGTCACCTCGTCCACGTTCGAGCGGAACTCCTCCACGGACGCGTTCGTCTCCACGGCTGTCGACGAGAAGTTCTGCGCCGAATCCGATAAATGGCCGCTCGCGTCCTGAACGGAGGTCACGACGCCGCGAAGCGCGGAGACCATCTTATCCAGCTCGTTGCACATCTGAGAGATGGCGTCTTTTCCCTTAGTCCTGAAGTCGACCATCAGGTCTCCCGCCGCGAACAGAACGACGCTGTCTTTGGCGTTTCCCAGGGGTTTCGTGATCATTCGCGAGACGAGGAAGCTCATCACGATGGTGAATATCGCGGCGATAACGGCGATGAGCGTCGTCATCCTCGTGGAGCTGTTCGACATGGCGACCGATTCGTTCTGATACTGGTCAGCCGTCTTCATCAGAAGCTCCGAAAGGTCCCTCATCGCGGCGTTGGTCTCCAGCCCGAGCGGCTCGAGATCATGCCTGTAGTAAAGGTGCGCCTCCTCGGTTTTGTTTTCGCTGCCCAGCCTGAGCGCTTCCACCTGGGCTTTGAGCAGCCTGTCGTACAAACCCTGAAATTTCGCGAACAGGCGCTTTTCTTCCTCGATCATGGGAGTGGCTGCGTATATGGCAATGAGATCGGATATATCCCTGAGCCTGGTTTCGTATTCGGCCATCACCTGTTTTATGTAGTCCTTATCCTCGTAGGTTACGGTTTTAAGGATATTCTTAAAATTTGCCTGCATATCCGCTCTCACAATGGCGAGATCCGCAGCCATCGCCGCGTAATTTTCATAGGAATAGATAAAACTTTTGTTTACCCTGGACGAACTGACGTAGTTGATCCCCGTGATGAAAATGAGCAGAATCAACGGTACCCCGGATAAAACACTCAGCTTCGTTCCTATGCTCCTGTTTTTTAAAAAAGACATTTCGAGACCTCCCCCAAATAGGTGTGACTTTTGTCCGGCACAGCCGAATCCAACTCGTCACACAGCCATCTCCCCGCCGGCGATGAGGCTTCCGCCGGAGAAGCGCCATCAATCAGTAATCGCCGCCACTCCCTTTGATTTTTCAACAGAGCTTTACGGAAATAAATTCCCGCTTTGCCGCGGTAAATATTTCCATCTCTGCGTACCTCTCTTTTATTATAACCGACTCGGGGGCGGCGACAATTCTTTTCATGTCAGGAGTTAAAATAAAAAAATCTTTCCGACGATTTCATCGTCGGGTCGAGTCTGGCGTTTTTGGGCGTGAAGGGGAACAGGAACTCGGAGTTCCTGCACGTCCAGGACCTTCCTCCGGAGGTGTTCGACGTCATAGCGTTCACGCCCCGAAAGATCTCCTCCTGGATACAGCAGGGCTACGACGACGCCATCCGCTGCGTCGAACCGCACCTTTCCCTGCTGAGGGGGAACGCGGAGTGAAATTTATTCGTGTCCGAAAATGGCGAGACGTTTCTGGCGGAAAGGGCTATGATTGGGACTGATGAACGTTGACGCCGGGTTCGTGAGGATTTTGCGCGACGAAACGATGGAGGTCTCGAAATGCGGAGGACATATTTCAATTCCACATATTTCAATCCCGGATGCGCTTTGAGCGTTTATAAGCCGGAAATGGAAGTCAGATTTCTGGAGTGTCTGAAAAGGAACTACGGCGAGGTAGCCCTGCATAAGATTTGTTGCAAACACGATCCGCAGCTCGAGGCGGGTTCTTTGATCGTCAACGTCTGCGCGGGCTGCGACAAAAGGTTCAGCAGCCTGTACGAGGGCATATCCACAATTTCGTTGTGGGAAGTTCTGGACGGCCTGGATTCCTTCCCCTTTCCCAATTACGGGGGCTGCAAAATGTCCGTCCACGATCCGTGCCCCATAAGGGGAAAACCGCAGGTGCACAAAGCGGTTCGCAACCTGCTGCGCAGGATGAATATCGACGTTGTGGAGACGAAATTTCACGGCACGCAATCGGTATGCTGCGGAGACAGCTTTTATCCGGCTCTTCCGATAGAGCGGATTCATGAAAAAATGACGGAAAGAGCGCGGTCCATGCCGTGCGACGACGTTTGCGTGTACTGCGTCTCCTGCGTCAAATCCCTCCATATCGGGGGCAAAAGGCCGCGTCATCTGGTCGATCTCCTGATGGGCGAGGAGACGGAGGCGCAAACATACGACACGATCGAATGGCACAGGGAGGTCGCGGCGTACAGCGAAGCGCACTGAGCCGCGTCATGACGAATACTGTGGCGAATACGCGAGCGCGAGTGAATGGTTATGACGACGACTTTCTGTATGAGGTTCTGAAGAACAGGGACAGGCGTTTCGACGGGCGATTTTTTTTCGGCGTGACGTCCACGGGGATTTACTGTCGCCCGGGCTGCCCGGCCCGTCGGCCCAAACGCGAGAACTGCCGCTTTTTCGAGTCGGCGGCGGCGGCGGAAAAAGCGGGGTTCCGCCCCTGTCTGCGCTGTCGTCCGGAGCTGTCGCCCGGCGAGACGGGGGCCTCTCCCGAGGAGCGCCTGAGCGTCCTCGCCTCGAGGGCGCTGCAGCAGGCGGACGGGGCCGGGGTCGACGAAATCGCCGCCTCTCTGGGGGTGAGCGAGCGGCATTTGCGTCGCGTATTCGCCTCCCGATACGGGGTCTCGCCCGTCCAGTACGCCCGGACGTTTCGGCTTCTCTTCGCCCGCCGGTTGATACTGGAGACAAATCTCTCCTTCACCGAGACCGCGATGGCCTCCGGATTTGGGAGCGTGCGGCGCATGAACGCGCTCTTCCGCGAACGCTATCGCTGCAACCCCACGGAACTGCGCCGCGGCGCGAGTATCGGCCGCGACGCGGGAAGCGTCGTCCTGCGCATTTCCTGTCGCGCCCCCTATGCGTGGAGCGCGCTGTTGGATTTTCTGGAGTATCGCGCCATCGAGGGCGTGGAGGAAGTGGAAAAAACGGAAGCGAGCGGGGGCGTTTACCGGCGGGGCGTTGCGCTGGAGTCGGGAGGCGCCGCGTATCGCGGGTGGGTCGCCGTCTCCCGCGACGAGAAAATTCCATCCGGAGGGACTTTCGCGTTGAGCGCAGAGGTCTCGCTTTCGCTCGCGCCCGTTCTGGGTCAGGTTGTCGCCCGTTTGAAGCGGCTTTTCGACACCGACAGCCGCCCCGGGGACGTGAGGGAAACGCTGGGCGTCATGACGGAGGCCTGTCCCGGACTTCGGGTTCCTGGCTGCTTCGACGCCTTCGAAATGGGGGTGCGGGCCATCCTGGGCCAGCAGATCACGGTCAGGGCGGCCCACACGCTGACAACGCGCCTGGTTGAGGCGCTGGGGGAGGAAACGACGACGCCGTATCCGACGCTCCGCCGTATATTCCCCACCCCTCGGAGGCTTTTGGAGACCGACGACGACACGCTGGGGCGCATGGGCATCGTCCGAAACCGCCAGCGCGCCCTCCACGCGCTGGCGGAGTTCGCCCTGTCGGGCGGGCTGGAGCCCAGGGCGGACATCGAGGGCCAGATTCGCGACCTGCAAAAACTTCCCGGCATCGGGGAGTGGACGGCGCAGTACATCGCCATGAGAGCGTTGGACTGGCCGGACGCCTTTCCCCACACGGACTGCGGCGTCAGGGCCGCGCTGGGCAACGCGCCTCCCGGCGAGATTCTGTCGCTCGCGGAGCGATGGCGTCCCTGGAGGGCCTACGCGACCCTGTACCTGTGGCAGAAGCAAAAATAAAAAACGAAGGGAGCGAACTGGCAGGATGATGACCGATTACGGATACGTGAGGCTGTCCACGCCTCTGGGGAGTATGGTTCTGGCGTCGGACGGGTCCGCGCTCTGCGGGGCGTGGTTTGTGGGGCAGAAGTATTTTCCCGTCATGGAGGGCTGGAGGGAAGGGGAGGACCGGGTGCTTGAAAAGGCGGCCTCCGAGCTGGAGCGTTATTTTTCGGGGGAACTGCGGCGCTTCACCGTTTCCCTTCGTCCGAGGGGGACGGATTTTCAGCGGAGGGTCTGGGCCGGCATCGCGGAGATCGCTTACGGCCACACCGCCCGCTACGGAGAGCTGGCGGCGCGGCTGAACTCCGCCCCCCGCGCCGCAGGGGCGGCCACCGGGCGCAACCCCGTGAGCGTGTTCATTCCCTGTCACCGCGTGGTCGGCCACGGTGCGGCGACGGGCGCGCCGTTGAGCGAAAGGGCCCTCACGGGCTACGCCGGCGGCCTGGACAGAAAAAAAGCCCTCCTGAACCTGGAGGGCGTCGAGGTGCGATGAAAAGGCAACAAAAGGCGGGGTTTTCGGGTCATTACCGCGTCGCGGCCTTCATCTCCCTTACAAACCGATGCAGTTCCTCGCGTGTTTTTTTCGCGTCTCCGAGGTTTTCCGCCACGATCGCGACCGTTGCGGAGCCCGCTATCGCGCCGTCCGCTCCGGCCTCGAGACAGGCCCTGACGTGTTCGGGGCGGGAGATGCCGAAACCGACGACGACCGGGGGAGCGCCCGCGTCCTTCAAAAGTTTTATCTTCGAGCCGACGGGGGCCGTCACTTCTCTGTCCGCGCCCGTCACTCCGGCCCGGCCCAGAAAGTAGGTGTAGCCCTTCGTCAGCGCGGCGATTTCGCGCAGTTTTTCGTCGCTCGCGTTTGGCGGGGCGATGAAAACGGGAGCTATTCCGTTCTTTTGGGCCGCTTCCATAAACGACCGCGCCGACAGAGTCGGAACGTCGGCCACGAGCACGGAGTCGACGCCACACTCGGCCGCGCGGGCGTAAAACCTTTCCAGACCCTTCCCCAGCACCAGGTTGGCGTACATGAGAAGGCCCATCGGGACATCCGCGTATTTTTCCCTTATCCTCGCCAGAAGGTCCAGGCAGGTGTCCGGGGTCGCGTTTTTTGCGAGGGCCCGATTCGCGGAAACCTGAATGACCGGGCCGTCCGCCACAGGGTCGGAAAAGGGAATGCCGAGCTCCAGCGCGTCCGCGCCCCCCTCGATGAGCGTCTCAATAATCGCCTCGCTCTCCTTCAGGTCGGGATCGCCGAGCGTCACGAACGGGATGAAGGCCCCGGCTTTTTGCTTTTTCAAATTGTCGAACATCTTTTCATAACGCCGAGTCATGGTTTTAGTCATGGTTTTCTCCTCCGGTCAAAATTTAATATGGGGCATGACCTGCTCCATGTCCTTGTCGCCGCGTCCGGAGAGGTTCACGATGTAAACCTGCGGCTCCGTCAGCTCCCGTGCGCATTTGAGGGCCTGGGCCAGAGCGTGCGCCGACTCCAGCGCCGGGATAATGCCCTCCTCCCTGGAGAGGAGCGTGAACGCGTCGAGCGCCTCCTGGTCCGTTACGCCGACGTATTGGGCGCGCCCGATTGAGTGGAGGTGCGAGTGCTGCGCCCCGACGCCCGGGTAATCCAGGCCGGCGGATATCGAGTGCGACTCCCGTATCTGACCGTTTTCGTCCTGTAAAACGTAGCTGTAACTGCCGTGAAGTATCCCCGGGCGCCCCTTTTCTATCGTCGCCCCGTGTTTTTCAGTGTGCAGCCCGTGCCCGGCAGGTTCGACGCCGACGAGCTTCACCGAAGGCTCTTCTATGAAGTCCGCGAAGATCCCCATAGCGTTCGAACCGCCGCCCACGCAGGCGAACACCACGTCGGGCAAACGTCCCTCGGCCTCGACGATCTGGCGCTTCGCCTCGCGCCCGATGACGCGCTGAAACTCCCTCACGATTGTCGGGAAGGGGTGAGGTCCGGCCACCGTGCCGAGCAGGTAGTGGGTGTTTTCGTA
>JAITPZ010000173.1 GCA_031289165.1 Synergistaceae bacterium | reverse complement strand
TGAAAAATCACGCCCGCGCCATTGCCCTCCGCGATATTTACGTCGTCGCTCACGGGGGTTCTTGACGCGCGATCAAACGCAATTAAAAACCCCGCCGGTCGAAGCCGGCGGGGTTCGTTCGAAAAATTTACCGGGTGACGCGGGCTTTGAAAATATCGCCCTGCTACTCGAAGTCGCAGGCCACCACGCGCACGGGACAGCCGCTGCCGCCCTCCAGGCGCAGCGGGAAGGCGGTGACGAAACGTTTTTTGCCGTCCATCACGGCCTCGGGGTAGTTGATTTCCTCGATGATGACGATGTTGTTCCCTAACAGCGTCTTATGGCAGGGGACTCCCTTTTCCGGGCTTCCCCAGCCGCCGAGGCTCAGAGTGTCGGTGCCCACGGCGCGAACTCCGGCCGCGACCAAAAGCTCCGCGCCGCTCCCGTCGAGGTACGGCCACTGGTGAAGGTACTCCTCCGTGAAGCCGCGCTTCGGACCCCAGCCGGTGTTCATCAGGAAGATGTCGCCCTTCTCCACCTTCGGCATGAAGGGCTTGAGCATGGCCGCGGTGATGGGGGCGTCGAGCGTGGCCTGCCCGCGCAGGTCGGCGAAGAAGGCCACTCCGGCGAAGTGCTCCAGCGGCAGCTTGTCGACGGTGAGCCCGTCGCTGTAGAAGTGGAAGGGAGCGTCGAGGTGGGTAGAGGTGTGGGTATTGAGGGTGAGGGTCTCGGCGTTGTAGCCGTGCAGCGCCTGCCGGTAGGTGAGGTCGACGCTGTTGGGGGCGTGGCTGGGCCAGCCGGGGCAGTTGTGGTACAGGGTATGCGTGAGGTCGTAATACCTGACTTTTTTCAGATCCATAATACAGCCTCCTTCATGATATGTTCCTGATTGTCGGGATCAAGCCTTCTTCACAGCTTTCGAAGCTCTCCCTTCCCGTTGAAGCTCAGTTTCACGCCCCTCTCCTCCACCGCGACGTCGCTGCGTCCCTCCGCCTCCGCGGAGAGGGCGTTCGTGGCATACGCCTCGTCGATGTGCAGCGTGTCCCGGATGCGCAGCAGACGCAGCTTTCCGGCGTTCTGACATCCGCAGGTCCGCAGCGCCGTGTTCAGCGCCTCCCGGTCGGTGGGGCGAACGATCGGAACGAATCCCCGCTCCACGAACGTGCTGGTCAGGACGTTTTCGTGAGTGGCCTTCCAGTCGATCCGGTCGTACAGGCTCTGGGGGATGACGTCGGCCAGCCCGACGCCCAGCGCGTTGCCGTGGCTCTGAGGCGTCAGGCCGAACAGGCAGATTCGCGTGATTTCCGGCTTTCCGTCCGGCTCGCCGCGGATGTTCATGCGGCCGATGATGTTGGTGTCCATGCCGGTGCCGCTGATGTCCTTGCCCATCATGTCCACCATCAGCACGTCCAGCGCGTCCCAGGGAAGCCGGGGCATCATCTCCTTCGAGAGCTTCAGCAGCCTCGCGTCCTCCTCCACGATCTCCGCGGCCCCGACCGCCTTCACGATGGAGGTTTTGTCGTATCCGTCCTCCACGATCCCGAGCGCGCCCAGGATCTTTCCGGTTTTGACGATCGCCTCCGCCGCGGGGCGAATCAGCGTGCGCAGGCCCTTCACCATGTGCTCGTGCACCGCCGTCGCCTGCGCCTGCTTGCCGAGGCCGATCACCAGCATCTTCGCGATGCCGCTCTCGTTTTCCCCGTGAAAGTCGGTGTGGGCCTTCACGCGGTTGACGACGACGACGCCGTCCGCGTCGAAGGCGTACCTGTCCATGAAAAGCGGCAGAGCCGCCTCGCCCGGAAGGACGCCGAGGCTTTCCACCTTCATGGAGGAAAGGACCGGAACCCCCATCGCCTCGTCCGTGATGCCGTAGCCCGCCAGCATCTCCTTTTGCCCGGGCCCGGTCGCCCCGCCGTGGCTGCCCATCGCCGGAATGACAAACGGCTCCGCCCCGAAGGAAATCAGGCTGTCCACGACGGCCTTCACGATGACGGCGATGTTGCTGACGCCCCGGCTGCCCGTCGCGACGGCGACGCGCATCCCCTTTCCGACGCGCGGGCGCAGCTTCTCCATCTCCGAGGCCACAGCGCCCGGCACGTCCGCAAGCGGTTTGCTGCAAAAGGTTATTTTCAGTCTGTTCAGCTCGATCTGCTCCGCGTTCAACGCCAATTTTTCCACCCCCAAATTGCATTGCAATTCAGTAAAGTAACGATATCCTCCATTATAAGGTATAAGGCCGCGGGAATCTCCGGGCAATGAGCGTGAGAACGTCTATGCCGTCATTTCCGCGAATCGCGCGAAGAGCGCGGTCAGGAGGGCCTGGACCCGGGCGTCGTCTTTGGGAAAACGGGACCGTATGCGCTGGAGGACGCCGCTGTCCTCCAGCATTCGCAGGGCGGGGGCGAAGTTGATGTCCAGCACCCAGGTCAGTTGAATCAGCAAAAAGTCCCGGAGCGACGAGGCGTTTTTGTACGTGCCGCTCCATGTGCGCTCCACCTCGTCGAGAAGCGCCTCCGACAGGGGAGCGTCCGGCATGTGGCGCGGCAGGAGGTCGCCCACCGTGCCCTCCCTGATGCGGCGGTCCACCAGCGCGAACACGTCGAGCTTGTCGCCGTCCCTGGTCAGCCGGCAGAACGGCGCCACGCGGACCTCGAGTTCGGGAAGGGTCTTTTTGTTGTGCCACCGCACGGCCTGAAAAAGCGCCTCCCGCCCCTCGTCGTCCGTGAGGGCACGCGGAAATTCCGCGCTCAGAATCTCGTACCCGCGCTCTCCGTGATCGACCGAGCTTCCGTCGTAATACGTCCCGAAGTCCCGGTACTGACTGAATCGGCCCGTGTCGTGCAACAGACAGGCCGACACGCCGACGGCGGCGTCTGCCGGGGACCACGCCAGCGCCCCGGCCAGTTTTTCCCCGACCTTCATGACGTCGAAACTGTGCCCGTATTTCATCTGAATCATGGGAACCGAGAGGTCGAAGGTGTGCGCGTATCGCACAAACCAGTCCCTGATTCCGTCGTAATCCGCAAACAATCGCTTCACTTCCCCGTTAAAAAATTTTGTTTTCCGCCGCGACGCGGCGGGAGAACTCCGAATCGAGAGAAGTCGGCTGTGTTTCCCTCAGAAATTGCTTTCACAATTCTACTCCGGCGTGATACACTTTTTCCGTCATGACTGTGGATTTGTGTTTCGGACTTATTCTCCGGTTTTCAATCGGGTTCGTAAGTTTCAATAAGGCGGGTATGGAAGGGAACGGGCGCATGATAAGCCAAAATCAGGAACGTCAGGAACTGCACAGGCTCATCGACACGCTTTCCGACGCCGACGTCGAAAAGCTCATTCCGTGGATCATATTCCTGCAGGGGAAGCCGAATGACGGGACGATCGAGGCGATAGAGGAGCTTCGAAGCGGCGGGGGAAGGAAATTCCACAAGATCGAAGATCTGATGGCGGACCTCCGTCATACCGCGAACGGTGAGGGCAGCGCGCAATGAGAACGATGATCGTGTGCTCGGAAGAATTCAAACGCGACTACGAGCGGGAACGCGCCGCGAGGGGGCAGGCCCTGGATACCGCCCTGGAGGACGTTTTATCCCTGCTGGTGGTCGATGCCCTTCTGCCGGGCAAATACCAGGACCGGAGGCAGCAGGACCGAAGACTGCAGGACCGAAGGCTGCCCGACGACTGGGAAGGATACCGCAGATGCCGCGTCAGGACGGACCTGATACTGCTTTACAAAAAAGATGACGACGAGACGCTGTTTCTCGCGAGGCTTGGCGCGCAGGAAAATTTTCTGGGCAGCGCCTTTCTCGTCCAACGGATTTCGAGCCTGAAAAAGGAAGCGAGGGACGACCGCGAGGAACGCCTTCAGTAATTTGTGATAGAATGAACCATTCATAAAGTCAACTCTGAACCGAAAGAATGATTGCGTTGGAAAAAAGCGGGTTGCACCGGATAACGATTGTGGTTCTCAGTGGTTTTTTTGTCATCGTGCTGGGCATCGTCATCTCCATGTCGATGAAGAACACGGCGGATCTGCGCGGGATTCTCGAGGAGAGCGTCAAATCTCAGCTCATCTCGATTTCCGTCGCGGCGCGGGAGATCATCGACATCGACAAATTCGATTCCTACAACACGCTGGAGGACACCGAGGGCGATGATGCGGCCTACGCCGAAACCCTGGCGGAGCTGCGCTCGCTGCAGACGAAGGTCGGAGCGCAGTATATCTACGCGCTGAAACGGCTGAACGACAAATATTATTTTATCTTCGACACCGACACGGAGGACGAAACGCGATTCACCGAGTACGAGCTGGCGCCGGTGCACGAACAGGCGTTCCTCGGGCAGGACTCCGCCGGCATCATGAACGTGGTGGACGAATGGGGCAGCTACAACACGGGCGCGGTTCCCATACGAAAGAACAATCAGATCATCGGCGTCATATGCGCCGACATCGCGGACATGTTTCTGAAACAAAACGCCGACGCCGCGCGCGTCAACGCCATTTCCCTCATCGCGGCGACCAGCGTCGCGATGTCCGTCATGTTTGTCACCCTCCTGATGCTGACGCGCCGCGTGCAGAAGATGCAGGAGAAGCTGTACCGTATGGCGAACTACGACACCATTACGGGCCTGCCCAACAGGCAGTACCTGATGGACTATCTGCAGCGCACGGCATCGGACGGCAATGAGACGAAAACGCCGTTCGCGCTGCTGTTCATCGACCTCGACAACTTCAAAAGGGTGAATGACGGCGCGGGCCACGACGCGGGCGACGAGCTTCTTCGCAACGTCGGCGGATGCCTTGAGAGCGCGCACGAAAACGCGAAGGCGTTTCGTCCGTCGGCGGGCATTTTGAACATCTCCGCGCGTATCGGAGGCGACGAGTTCGTCCAGGTCGTGCCCGGCGTCGCCACCGAGTCCGAAGCGGCGCTCACGGCGCAGAAGGTCCTGGACAACTTCAGGTCCCAGTCGGACTTCGACCGTTTCATCGAAAAATACGGAGTCGGACTGAGCATCGGCGTGGCCCTGTTCCCCTACCATACCTCCAACTACAACGTCCTCATCAAGTACGCCGACATCGCGATGTACCACGCCAAACAGGGCGGCAAGAACGCTTACCGCGTCTATGAGGACGAGATGGGCCAGGAGGAAATCCGAGTCAGACCGCGGTAGCGCTTACCGAATACGCCGATGCAATCCCCCGCAGAGCGTCATTCCACTTATCGAGGTGTTGGAGTTCACGCTGAATGTCCTCGGATGGCTCACTGAAAATGTCCGGGGAAATTTGACTGTGTGAAGGATCCCCGCTATCGCTTCGCATATCCGCGCGGGATTTTTATGGACAGAGTCCTCCCCTGCGGATACAATATTGATGAAGTATATATTGCGGGGGAGATTATTTTTTGCATTTCCTTCAAATTCGAGGAGGCGTTGCTTATGAATTGGGCCAGAGAGTCTGCGGCGACGATAGTTTGTGAAGAAAAGGGAACGACTCTGCGCGACATCGTGCAGGGCATTATGGATGGGGCGGAAACCACCGGGGAGATCATGGCTCTGCTGGGCGTGGAGAGCACCGATAAGGGAGCGGATCAGATTCCCGAAATCATGGACGTTTTCGTTCCCGTCGTCAACGCGTGGAAAAGCGGCGGCTGTGGCGGCGGCTGCGCCGGCTGCGGCGGCGGCTGCGCTGTCGGCGAGGACGGCTAGCGGAGTCCGCGAATCCGATAACGAACAACAGGCGAAGAGCGGCTTCCTTGCGGAGGCCGCTCTTTTTGCGTCCGCGGCCCGCACGACCTGCCGCTTCCGGGAAATCACTTTTCCGTTTTCGACCGCTCCAGTCGGTCCCGTATCGCGCGGTAGTCCAGGTTGTCCATCTTCTCACGCAGCCACAGGACGAGCTCCTGATCGGCGTCGTACGCGTACTTCTCCAGCCTGGCCAGGGTCTCCTCCATCTGGGACGTTCGGATGTGTCTCGCGCCGTCGAGCATCTTCTCCAGCAACTCGCGGTTCGGCTCCGGCAAACGCGCTCGCGCGGCGGACTCGGAGGCGCGCGAGGCGATTTCGATCGTTTTCCCCGTATCCTCCAGCAGCTTTCGGACCTTTTCGATGAACGATTCGTTCCCCGCCAGAACCGACGCGACGTCGCCGGCCCTGGCTCTGTCCTCCAGCTCCTCCGCGAGTTTTCCGATGGTCTCGGCGCATATTCCGAAACTCGATCCCTTCAGGCCATGCACGGCCGTCATGTAATCGGACAGCGAATCCAGGGGGCGCGCGAGCCTTTCGAGCAGACTCGTGGTGTACGTCACGTACGAGCGGAGGATGCCCAGGTACACGGCCTCGCTCTCGTACCTCCGAACCCCCGCCGCCAGGTCGAGTCCCTCGGTATGAAGCCCGTCGAATATTCCCGAATCGACCGGCGCCTCCTCCGGTTCGGCCTCCGCCGGAACTTCTTCGCTCTGGCGGTCCCTGACCCACCTGTTGAGTTCCACGTCGAGCTGCATGATGTCGATGGGCTTGGATATGAACGAGTTGAAGCCGTTCGCCAGAAACATCTCCCTGTTTCCGGCGAGGGCGTTCGCCGTAAACGCGATGATCGGGACGGTCCGGGCGTACGCGCTGTCGATCTCGCCGCGAATGATTCGAGTCGCCTCTATCCCGTCCATACCGGGCATCATGTGGTCCATAAATATCGCGTCGTAGCGTTTCGAGGCGGGATCGTCAGATATGGCCCGGACCTTCTCTATCGCCTCCGGGCCGCTCGTCGCGCAGTCCACGGCGAGGCCGTACGGCAGCATGAAGCCCTTCGCCACCTCCAGGTTCGTCGGGACGTCGTCCACGACCAGAACCTTCCCCCCGGGCATGTAAGCGCGGGCGAATTTTTTGCTGCGGTTACTGCGATTCTCCATGAAGCGCAGGTTCCTGAGGTTCTCCGCCACCACCCGATCCATGGGCGTCGCGTCGACGATCCTCTGGAGGAGGTGGACCCCGAAGGTGCTGCCGACGCCATATTCGCTCTTCATAAAAATTTCGCCGTCCATCATCTCGACCAGGTGTTTCGTGATGGCGAGGCCCAGCCCCGTCCCCTCGATATTGCGGTTGGCGCGCGAGTTCAACTGGCTGTATTCCCTGAAAAGTTTCTCCGTGTCCTCCTTCCTGATGCCGACGCCGGTATCGCTTACGGTGAACGCGAGCAGCGCGTTGTCCCCCCGGCGCTGCCAGCCGGCCCGAAACGTCACGCGCCCCTCCCCCGTATATTTGAAGGCGTTGGAGAGCAGATTGCTCAGCACCTGCCTGACGCGCAGTTCGTCGCCGTGCAGCGTTGCCGGGATGGTGTCCTCGATTTCGATCCGGAAGGCGATGTTCTTCGATTCGATGCGCACGATATTGAGCTGCACAACGTCGTTTATGAGGTTCGAGACGCTGTAATCCACGGGGGTGATTTCAAAACCGTGTCCTGACTCGATTTTGGAGATATCCAGAATATCGTTGACCATATCGAGCAGGCTGGAGCCGGAGTTCAGGATCTTTTCCAGGCTGCTCCGCGTGTGCGCGGGCAGCTCCTCCCGAAGCTCCAGCTCCGACAGTCCCAGTATCGCGTTGAGGGGCGTGCGTATCTCGTGGCTCACGTTGGCGAGGAAGGCGCTCTTCGACTCCGAGGCGACCTCCGCCACTGTTTTCGCCTCGGTCAGCTCCGCGCGCTGCTTGTCCAGCTGTTCGATCATCGTATTGAAGGAGTTCGCAAAATCTCCCATGAACTCGACGCGCTGCCTGTAGTCGCCCTTTGCGACCTGCTGCGTCTGCCAGGACAGATGTTTCAGGGAGGCGTACAGCGCCTTGAGCGGGGCCGCCATCTCGTTGTTGGACGACGGCAGTTCGACGCTCAGGTCTCCCCTCGACAGCGCCTTTGCGAGCTTCCTCGTCTCCGAGACGCACGCGCATAAATATTGCAGGCCACGCCCCAGATCCTGGAAGCCCTCCGGCAGCTTTTCCAGATCCAGCGAGGCCTGCTCAGGCCTGTACAATATATCGCGTACATAGCGAAACATTATTGCGGCAATGGGGTCCGTAACGTCCGACCTCCTGATTTGAAGCTCGGGGGAGTGGAGTCCGCCCGGCCGCTGCGCGGTCCTGCCCCCCTGAAACCCCTGATTCTATTGTCTGTTCGGAATTTTCGCCAGTTCGGAGAATTTGAGGTGGCAGCTTTCGAAGGCTTCCACAACCCGCGGGTCGAACTGAGTGCCTGTTCCGTCCGTTATGATGCGAAACGCCTCCGCGTGGCTCATTCCCCTGCGGTAAACCCTGTCGTCCACGAGCGCGTCATAGACGTCCGCCACCGCCATTATTCTTCCGCAGAGCGGAATGTTCCCGCCCGCCAGTCCGTTCGGATAGCCCTTCCCGTCGTATCTCTCGTGGTGGGAGGCGGCGATCATCACGGCGTATCGGAGGTACGTCTGTGTGGGCGTTCGCTCGCACATCCTTTCCAGAATTTCCGCTCCGATGGGCGCGTGCAGCTTCATTTCCGCGAACTCCTCGTCGTCCAGCCGGCCGGCTTTCAGGAGAATTCGGTCGCTGACGGAGATTTTACCGATGTCGTGAAGGGGCGCGGCGCTCACCATCAGATCCAGGGCGGGCCCCGAAAGCTCGTTCGCAAAGAGGCCTCTCGACAGCAATTCGCGTCCCAGCAGCTCCACGTACCTGCTGGTCCGCTGTACATGCTCGCCGGTGCCCTCGTCCCTGCACTCAATCAGTTCGGCGAAAGACGCGGTGAGGCAGCTCGAAATTTCCCTGACGGAGTCCGTCAGGTACGACCTGCAGGAGGCGATATCCAGATGAAGGCGTATCCTGTGGAGCAGGGCGTCCCTCAGGACCGGCTTTTTTATGAAATCGACGGCGCCCGACCCGAAGCCCTCGACCTCGGCCGCGACGTTCCGGACGCCCGTCAGAAAGATCACCGGGATATGGCTCAGCGCGGGGCTTTTCTTCAGTCTGGCGATGGTCTCGAAACCGTCCATCTCCGGCATTTCCACGTCGAGCAGGATGAGGTCCGGCGGGTTCCCGAGGCAGGACGCGAGCGCCTGCGCCCCCGACGTCGCGAGAGAGTATTCGTAGCTGCCCGCGAGAGAGGCGCCGATCTGTTTCAGGCTCGCGATGTTGTCGTCCACGATCAGGATTTCGTTCTTTTTGGAGCGCAGCCCGCCGCCCCGGTACACCGTCGGCCGCCTGCGCCGTCCGGAGGGTTCGTCAATCCGGCTTTCGAGCGATCGGAAGGCGTTCACGACAAGCGGATCGAACTCCGTTCCGGACCCGTTTTCGATGATCCTGGCGGCCTCGTTGCGGCTCAGGGCAGGCCGATAACGCCGGTCCGTCATGCAGGCGTCATACACGTTCGCCACAGCCATCAGGCGGCAGCAGATCGGAATCTCCGCTCCCTTCAGGCCATAAGGGTACCCGGAGCCGTCGTACCTTTCGTGGTGCCCCTCCGCCATCAGCCGGGCGTATCCGAGATAACGCTGCGCCGGCGCGCGCCTGTGGATGTTCTCCAGAACGCGCCCCCCGATCAGCGTGTGGTTCTTCACCTCGGCGTACTCCTCGTCGGTCAGCCCCTTCGGCTTCAGGAGGAGGACGTCGCTGATCCCGATCTTCCCGATGTCGTGGAACGGCGCCGCCTGCACCATCAGCTCCAGCTCCGCTTCCGTGAGTTCGTCCGCGCAATGCCCGTTTTCGATCAGCTCGCGTCCCAGCATCTCCACGTACCTGCTGGTGCGCAGCACGTGTCCCCCCGTGTTGTCGTCCTTGCATTCGACCAGGTCCGCAAAGGAGGCGACGATGTTGCTTTCGAGTTCCTTCAGGGTGTTCTCGAGGTCGGTCTGATATTCGTACAGCTGAAGATGAAGCTCTATTCTGTGTTGCAGAATTTTCTTATCCACCGGCTTCGTGATGAAATCCCTCGCGCCCGACTCGAAAGCCCTGAGTTCGGTCGCCTCATCCATATTGCCGGTGAGAAAGATGACCGGAATCTCCTCCACGCCAGGCAGGCCCCTCAGCCCGACGATCGTTTCGAAACCGTCCATATCGGGCATTTCAACGTCCAGCAGGATCAGGTCGGGTTTTTCGGTCTCGCAGAACGACAATGCAGCGGCTCCGGACGTCACGAGGGAAAATTCGTAACAACCGGCGAGCTGATAACCTATCTGTCTGAGACTCGTGATGTTATCGTCCACGACCAAAATCTGCCTGATGATCTTCCGCCTCCGGTTTAAGGTCAGAGGGGCTGTCTGCTCCGCAAACCTTCGGTCCGGCCCTTCGCTCCCCTGCATCACCAGTTTATCAGAAATTTAATAACATAGAATGAAAATTCCCATCTCACGGGCTTCCTGCAGTTAACTCAAACTTCGCAGATAAAAGAGAGCCTCTCGCAGCTTGAAAATACAATAACGAGTAAGCCCAAACAGGCATATTTTATGCGCATTGGAGCAATAGAAAATGGTATTACGCCATTCCGATTGCTATAATAAGGAACATGACCTGAGCTGTTCTGAACGGAGCAAACTGAACAGTCATTAACAAAAAACTCCCGGCTCCTGCGACGGACGGTTATCGGGGGAAGTTCAGCTCCCTCACGAAGGCGTTCTGAAAGTCGGTCCTGCCGGACAGTTCGACGGGTTCGATGAGACGCGCGACGGAGACCATCTCGTCCCGAATTTTCCTGCTGAGGAGCCAAAGCGTTGCGCCCTCCAGCGACGTGTTGCCTGCAAATCGGACCTCGCCCTGAAACGCTTCGTCGATCAGGCCGATGGCTCTCAGGCTTTCGAAATTCAGGTGGAACCCGAACGCTCCGGCGATGTCCACCGAGTCGAGCGTTCCGTAAACGCCGCCCGCCGCCTCGAGCAGTATTTTGATTCCCGCCGCGATCGCCCCCTTGGCCAGTTGAATCTGTCGAAAGTCCTTCTGAGAGAGAAAGATATCCTCCGTAAGGTGATATTTCCCGCCGGGACAACCCTTCAGGAAGCCCGTTTCATCGAGAATGCCCATCCGCAGCAGCGCGGCCGTCAGGTCGATCAGCCCGCTGCCGCAGATGCCGACGGGCGGCTCGTTCCCGATCGTTCTGAAGGCGAGCTCTCCGCGTTCGTCGACGAAGGCCCTCTCGACGGCCCCGGGTACGGCCCTGACGCCACAGGAGATGTTCATGCCCTCGAGCGCGGGGCCGGCCGCCGTCGAGGTTCCGTACATTTTCCCGTTCAGGCGCAGAACGATCTCACCGTTCGTCCCGATGTCGATGAAGAGGCCGTTTTTCTCCGTGGACGCGAAGCCGGAAGCGATGACCCCCGCGACGATGTCGCCTCCAATAAAGGCGGAGATGCAGGGCAGCAGGGACACGCGCACGTCTGACCCGACGCGGAGGTCCCTCACGGGAACGTCGAGAGGGCCTTCGAATACCGGACGAAACGGAAAATGGGTCAGGGGCGTCGGGTCGACGCCCGCGAAAATATGCTGCATGACGGTGTTACCGGCAACGGCGACACGATGGATCGTATTTCGGTCGGCGGTCGCGGAGGCGAGCATATCGTCGATCAGTCCATTGAGGGCCTCGACGGCAAGGCGCCGCAGTTTCTCGAGGTGATCCGGCCGTCCCCTGCACCAGCCTGCACGCGTCAGGACATCACCGCTGTACTCCGTCTGAGGGTTGAGGCAGGACGCCTTCGCCAGCGTTTCCCCCGCGCCGGACACGAGGCAGACGGAAAAAACCGTGGTTCCCAGGTCGACGGCAACCCCCGTTCCGACGACGCCGCCATCGGCTTCGAACTCGACGCGACGCCCCCGGTCGACCGGAAGCGATTCCCCCTTCGGTGGCGGCGTCAGGACGCGAACGTCCTCCATCACGAGAAAGGTGCAGGCCTGGACGGATTTTTCATCAGATTTTCCCCTGACGCGCACCAGGCACTTTCCGCACACGCCCATACCGTTGCAGGGCATTTCGAGCGGGATTCCCGCGCCTCTCATAACGTCGCTCAGTTGGGTCCCCCTGCGGGTCTCCGCCTCGACGCTCTCGCGCACAAATGTGATTTTTACGATTTCGTCCATCAATAAATGGGAGAACTGAACACGATGTCGTCTGCGAGCTTCAGATGCCCATACATCGGCTGCAGGTAGTCCTTCGTGAGGCGCCCCTCGTGCGACCTGCAGTAAAAACACCCCTGCCGTCCTCGGATACCCTCAGAATTAAGGTCATACAGCCTGACCTCCGCTCCGGCGGAGCGCGCCCCCTTCACCGCCTCGTCGATCAATCGGGCAGTATGCCCATTTTCTCCGGGACTTCCGGAAAAAACGAGAATAGTTTTCATAAAGCGACACTTCCCCTCAGGTTTTAACACCTGCTGTCATTTTATGAGTAAGAGAAAATTTATCAAGTCGATATCGATAATAAGCGCAAACTGAAAAGTGAAAATATATGACTGATACGGGGCCGCATTCAGCAGGGAGTTAACAGCGCTCCTGATATAGCGGGTTAACCTGAATTCACCATATCGGAACGATCACCGGCGATCTGTTCGTCTGGAGAAGCCTCCAACCGGTCTGCGTCGAGTGTATAATCATAAAAACGACTGCACAAACCGATGAAATTGTTGAGCGCGGTGGTTGTGGGTGTTATCGGGAGGGGACCGTGGAAATGAGCGCCAAAGTGTACTTTACGGACATGCGTTGTAAAGTGGGGGTCAGTTTGTTGAGCAAACTGGATAAACTGCTTCTCCAGGCCGGAATCGACCAGATCGACTTCAGGCAAAAATATGTGGCCATCAAGATCCATTTCGGAGAGCCGGGGAACCTGGCCTTCCTGCGCCCGAACTTCGCCAAAACTTTGGCGGATCGCATCAGGGCTTTGGGCGGCAATCCCTTTCTTACCGACTGCAACACGCTCTACGTGGGCAGGCGCAACAATGCTCTGGTCCATCTGGACGCGGCCTTCGAAAACGGATATTTTCCTCTGTCCACCGGATGCCAGAATATCATCGCGGACGGACTGAAAGGAACCGACGATGTGGAGGTCCCCATCGAGGGGGGCGTCTACTGTAAAACCGCCCTGATCGGCCGGGCCGTGATGGACGCCGACGTCCTCGTATCCCTCAGCCACTTTAAAGGGCACGAGGGGACGGGTTTTGGCGGAGCCATCAAAAACATCGGCATGGGGTGCGGAAGCCGCGCCGGCAAGATGAACATGCACAGCGCCGGCAAGCCACAGGCGGACACGGATGTCTGCGTGGGGTGCCGGGCCTGCGCCGGATACTGCGCGCACTCCGCCATTTCCTTCGGCGGCGACGGCAGGGCATCCATCGACCATGATCGATGCGTGGGCTGCGGGCGATGTATCGGAGCCTGTAACGTCCACGCCATTGCCCTTTCCAGCTGGACCGGCAGCAACGACCTCAACTGCAGGATGGCGGAATACTGCAAGGCGGTTCTGGCCGGGCGGCCTCATTTCCACGTCAGCGTCGTGAACCAGGTCTCTCCATACTGCGACTGCCACGGCGAAAGCGACGCCCCGGTGGTCCCGGACATCGGAATATTCGCATCATTCGACCCGGTCGCCCTGGACAAGGCCTGCATCGACGCCGTCAACGCGGCGCCAGGAATCACCACCAGCATTCTGTCGGAGCGAGAACACACGCACAACGACCACTTCACCGACATCCATCCCGGGACGGACTGGCGGGTTCAGATCAGCCACGCCGAAAAAATCGGCCTCGGCACGGGGAACTACGAGCTCGTCACCGTCAAATGACCCCGGCGGGCTTCTCAATGTTATCGCCCATGCCGGGCGCCACA
>JAITPZ010000150.1 GCA_031289165.1 Synergistaceae bacterium | reverse complement strand
GTCGATGTTCAGGTCCGATTCACCACGTCATAGGTTCACGGGAATCCAGGATTTAAGAAAGAGGCGGGCTTTATAGTGCCTGGCAAAAGTACATAATATAGTAATTGCAACGTTTTACGGAACCTTAGCGCGGAAGTCGGGACAAATGCCCGGCCTGTAATCGAGAATACGGACACACCAAAAAACTCCGCCCACTTTTCGACCCCGCCAACGAGTCTCTTTTTTCGAAGCGATTCGTTTCAAAAAGGGGCCTCCCCTCGGGAAGGCCCTCTGTGTTGTCGTTCGGTCGTGTTTTCGGTCAATTCAACTCAGACCTTCACGTCCACTCTTTCGCTCATTATTTCTCTGATGAAGGCCACCAGCTTCAGCACCTCGTCGGCGGGGACTTTACGCACGATCCTTCCGTCGGTGCTGTCGATCACATGAACCTGGACGATGCCCACGTCCTCGTGGACCTCGAACTTCAGATTTCTGTCCAGCATGGACACCAGCTCCGACGTTCGCTTCATGATAGCGCGCTGCGTCTCCTGATCCGGAAGCGGCGTGTTTTTCTCAGGACTTTCCTGGATTTTCCCGACGGCCTCGACGGCGTCCGGCACATTCGCGGACGAGGATAAAGGCGATCCCTGCCCCGCCGAGGCTCTGTAGCGTGAGGTGCTGACGTAAGACGATGTTCTTCCCCGCGGGAGTTTGATCTCCACGGCCCTCACCTCCTTAATCGAAGGTCAGGGGGGCAGAACTCAGTAGCCCCCCTGACCCTCCAGGGAATGGAAGGGAAGAGTTTCCCCTCCCCGCTTCAAACAGGCTTCAATTAACGAATCAGGCTCAGGACGTTCTGCGGCAGGGCGTTAGCCTGTGCCAGCATACTGGTTCCCGCCTGCAGCATGATCTGCAGCTTCGTGAAGTTCATCATTTCCTTCGCCATGTCGGTGTCGCGGATACGGCTCTCGGCCGCCGTCAGGTTCTCGCCCGCGACAGTCAGGTTGGTGATGGTGTGCTCCAGACGGTTCTGGTACGCGCCCAGCTTCGCCCTCTGCGTGGAAACCTTGTCAAGTGCGTTGTCTATGATGGTAATGGACCGCGCTGCCGCCTCCCGGTCGGTGACGAGCACAGAATTCAGCCCCAGTGCATGAGAACGCATGTCGCCGATGTTGATGCCCATGTCCTCGCCCTCGGTCGCTCCGATCTGGAATACCGTCGTATTGTCGGCAAGGTGCAGGTAGGTCTCAGATGCAACGGGAGCGGTAAACGCGAAAGTTCCGAGCGAGGCATTCCAGGAAGCTACACCGAACCCGGCGTTCAGGGCGAACTCCACGTCCACGTTGGGATTGACCTTGCCAATCAAACGGTTGCCCGTGATACGCTCGGCGTTGACAACAACCTCATTGGTATGCGCATTTGTGACCGTGACCGTATAGTCGGTTTCCGTCGCTTTCTGGATTACGTTCATGGAAAGCGCCTTGATCAGATCTTCATCGCCCGCGAAGCTGATCTTGCCCGCCGCGCCGGGAAGAGCCGAGCGAATAACCATCGTTCCCGGAGTGTTTTCAAGCGAAGACGCTGGATTCCCGGCCCCCACATAGTTGACGAAATTGTTAATGAGCCCTCCAACGTACTGCCCCTGCCCCAGACCTGCGGAAATCGCGTCATTGAGCTTCCTTGCCACGTCATTCAGCGTGTCGTTAGCATAGAGCGTCACCGTAGCCGTCTTTCCATCGCCCTGAGTCAGGGTGAGAGTCTGAGGATCGACGAGCATAAAACGTCCCTGGGCATCCCAAAATTTTTCGAGGTCGTAGAGTCTGTTGTTTCCTGCTGCAACATCACCGACCTGAGCCGCTGAGAAAACCGCCAAAGTCCCGTCTGCCGGAGTATAGGGGGAAGACATTCCGGGAAGTTGAAGGGCTGGCGCCCCTGTTGCAGCAAGAGCGTTAGCGCTTGTATAGCCGCCGCCAAGGGCGAAAGATATTGTCCCCTGCGAGGCTGTATTTGTGCTCTTGTCAATGAAGAAATTAGTAATTTTCAATTGCTTGCCAGCTACGTTGGCGTCCGTAACGTTATACTGAAGGAGCCTGGGGGAGACGCCGTCGGGTGTGCTTCCATAAGCAGCGTCCGTAATATCAATAGTCCCATCAGCTCCAGTAGAATCGGTGGTAATATGCATGACGGCTTTCGATCCTACCGAGTGGGCGGCCTCAGCGGTGATTTCCAGGCCATTCAGGACTCCACTCGTGAGAGTCAGGGCTCCGGCAGTGCCTTTTATCGTCTCAGTAGCAGATGATTCACCACCCGCAAGATCGATAAAACTGCCGGTCACTTTATAGGTGATATTTGTGCCGTCATTTTCGATTACCTCGATGAGAACATTGCCGCTGAGCCCTGTTCCCATGGCTGCAAGCCCGCCAACGGTTGGACCTCCCACACCAAACGCCCCGGTTCCATCTACCCACGTCGCTGCTGCCGCTGCAGGTGTGGCTGTAGCTGAAATCCTGTAATTTCCGCGCGGTAAAGCCGTCCCGGAAGTTTTCGAAATGAAGTTGGGGTCCTCGTATGCAGTAGTTGTAACGCCATGCTTGAGCTTGAAAATATCCGTTTTCTTAATCTCTGCGTCTCCAGGCTTCGCATTGATAACTATCTTGAAGTTTCCCTCAAGAGAATTCTTCTGCCCGAACTGGTCGATCTGGCGCAGACCGCCATTGATGATTGCCTTTGTCGTCAGCCTGTCACTGGACCACAGCACCGCCGCCGACCCGTCCAGCAGCTTCTTTTTGTTGAATTGCGTCGTGTTGCCGATGCGGGTGACTTCCTCGCGGAGCTGGTCGATCTCAAGCTGGATGTACGCGCGGTCCTGCTGAGTCAGGGTGTCGTTGGCGGCCTGCACTGAAAGCTCGCGCATACGCTGGAGGATGCTGTGGGTTTCGTTGAGAGCGCCCTCCGCCGTCTGGATCATGGAGATGCCGTCCTGCGAGTTGGCGACGGCGCGGTCCAGGCCGCGAATCTGCGCGCGCATTTTCTCGCTGATGGCCAGTCCCGCCGCGTCGTCCGCTGCGCTGTTGATGCGAAGTCCCGTCGAAAGTTTCTGAATGGATTTCTGGAGTGAGCCCGTGGTCGCATTGACCGCGTTGTAGGAATTGAGCGCGGGAATATTGTTATTGACGATAAGTGCCATAATTTAACCTCCCTGTGTGCGGGGTACGGGTTCCGTCCCATTCCCCGATTAACGTCCGTCAGGCGTCCATGCCCGACAGACTCTCCATAAAATAAACATCCGTGCGCCTTTGTCAGCTCGCGGCCCGGCAAAAAACATTGTTCTTCCTGAAACGATCTCACTATGAAATTTAAAGATGGACTAATTTTGAATGGCGTATTTAGCCTCTGATCCCTCACTTCCCTGTGACTTCCCGTGCCCTCTGTGGCACTCCAACGCGGCAACCCCGCCTGTTGGGCCTGCATCTGAACCGCGAGACTGCAAACCTGAAATCCTTTTCAGAGTTTTGCAGAAAGCAGAATTGGATCGCTGAAATCAGGACCCTGCTCTGTAAAGCAATGTAAACAATGCAAAACAATTTGAATATCTCATTCAAAAACGCCTCAGATTATATATTCTGCTCTTCCCATAAAAATCAGGATTACTACCTGTATCCCAACCGGAAAAAACCCGTAGCGAACGGGCTCCGCCTCGACGCAGGGAGTCGCGGCATGCTTTCCCTTCGTTACATCTTCTTTTTTTACGCCTGCGCGAAAATAATGTTAAAATCGGAGACGAGCATTTCAGTCCGGGAAGCGAAACGGCCTTCAGGGTGAGGGTACGTTGGGGCGCAGAAGGAGATGACATCGATGATGAATCGGCTTAAAAAACACGTACGGGCATTTGGTCGGACCGTTTTTTTGTTTCTGCTGGTTTCCCTTTTGCTGCCCTTCTTTTTTGCCGCCGTTCATGCGGAACACGACTGCACCGGCGTCGACTGCGCCGTCTGCGCACAGATTCACGACTGTTCCGAAGTCCTGAAACGCCTCTTTGGCGGCCTGTCAAACGCGCTCCCGGCTGTCTGCCTGGTCTCGGCGCTTCTGTGCCGTCTGCCGCAGAATTTTTATCCACTCGAAAAAATCACTCCCACAGGAACAAAAATCAGATTGAATAATTGATACTCCCCTGTTTTCGACGAAACACCGCATCATACCGACACGAAAACAATGAGGAGGTTTTTATCCTGCGTAAAATTAAAGTTGCGCTGATCGTCGCGGTTGCCTTTC
>JAITPZ010000133.1 GCA_031289165.1 Synergistaceae bacterium | reverse complement strand
GCACCGCCATTTTGGGCGCTGTTGGGATCACCGCTGCCGGCCCCGCCGAACGTGACTCCGTCGAAGGTGACGTCCCCTGCCGTGACCTTCACCGCGCCTCCGTCAGCCGTCGCAGTATTTCCGGTAAACGAGCTATTATTAAAGTAGGCCGTTCCGCCCGTGACGCTTATAGCCCCACCCGCATTATCGTGAAATTTGCCGTTCATAAAGTGCGCATTAGCAGGTTCAGATACGCTAATCGCGCCACTGGTAGCGTTTTGGAATTCAATACCGATAAGCTCCACCGTTCCGTTAATAATGCTGATGGAAGATCCCGAAAGGGATTTATCATTTCCTTGAAGCGTTAAACTGCGAGATATGGTGATATTCTCCGTGAGCGCTATATCGTCTCCTAAAGAAATATCAGAAGAGGTAGGGTCCAATATCGCATCTTTCAGCCACTCTGCGGTAGTGACTGTAGCATCAGTCGCCGCATTTCCCACTCCCGCCGCGCACAGAATCAGCAGGCACGTTAAAACAATCTTTTTCATTTTCTACCTCCGTTTCAAAAGCACGGACACGCAGGACAGAAGCAGCAGGGCCCCAAAGGTCGTCATGTTGCAGCCGCTGCCTCCCTCCTCCGTTTCCCGGCGATCCGTCGGGACGTAACCGGCGGGGGCGACGAAAAACTTCATGTCCCATTTTCCGTTGGCGTTGCCGTCCGTCGCCACGATGTAGCTGTGGCGGGTCGCCACCGTCGTGTCTTCCACGACGCGCACGGTCGCTTTCGCGCCGTCCAGCAGCATGACGACGAAGCTGACCGTGAGGACGTTCCTCTGCTCGTCGAGAAAGACCTTCACCGTCCTGTCCCAGGCGTTCCGATCCTTCAGCCACTCGGTCAGGTCCAGGTTGTTGCCGAAGGCGTCCTGCATGTAAATGCCGAACGAGGAGGCGAAGAGGTCACGGATATCGCCCGTACTGCGCCATTCCCGAAGCAGGGCGTCCCACCTCGGGTACACGAGCTGATTCGTGCGCGGCAGGTTGAAGGTGACGTGCAGGGGCAAAAGCCCCCGGCCGGTCATTCGGGAGGGGACGCCCGCGTTGACGCCAAAAGAGGCGATCGCGTCGCCCGCGACGTAGGCGTAGCTCACGGAACCGCCCATCACGCCGTCCGAGGGTTCGGGCATCCCGACGTTCGTCACGCTCATCGCGCTGCCGACCTCGTTCAGAAAGTCGATCCCGGCCGAGAGCAGTTGAAAACCCGTCACCGAGTAGCTGCCCGGGTTGCCCGAGTCCCTGATCGGGGTCCCCAGGCCGAGCCCGAAGATCGAGCGGTGCGCCAGCGTGAGGGTGCGAAAACCCGCCGCCGTACCGTCCTGATGATCTGTGGGGTCCACGGGGTACAGGTGCAGAGACTCTCGAACGCCGCTGACGACGTTGAAGCTGTGGTTGTAGGTGGTGACCAGTCCGGGGGGGATATGGCTCAGCTCGTCGAGGTAGAGATTCTGCGGAACGTCCTCCGCCCTGGGGATGTCGAAGGCCCAGCGGCTGGGGGTGAGGGGCCAGGCGGTGTAGCCGTCAAAGCGCTGGAGGGCGTAGCGAATGCCGGAGTAGTTGGTGACCTCCGTGGAGAGGCGATAGTTGAGGGTATTGCTGTCGATGGGAAGTTTCGAAACAGGGACGAACACCCAGTCGTTGTCGGTTCCCACGGTTTTGTCATCGACGGCGTTCCACTCGAAGCGGTCGAAGGCCACAATGTCGCCCGTACTCGACCCCGTGACCGTTTCGCGCAGCGTCGCCCCGAAGGAAAGCGGCTTGCCCTCCGCCGTTCCGTTATAGACGTTGGCGATGATGAAGGGAACCTGCAGGGTCTGGGAGGGGAGGTCGTTCGGGTTCTGGTGAAAGATGAAATTTCCGCGAACGCTTCCGTAGCTTCCGGCGTCCAGTTTTTTCGTGATGGAGAGGTTGAAGAGCCTGGCCGTCACGCCGGATTCCGCCTGAATGCTTTTCCCCATCTGATAGGAAGTATTGTCCAGGTTCACGTCCACGGTGACGACCTCGTTGCTCGGCACCTGCGGAATCCAGTCGAAGCTCACCCGCAGGCCGGACTCCCGGCCGGGCATGACCAGGAACATCGTGTGGATAGGCCAGCCCTCGCCGTTGGGGGATGGAGACAACCCTTTTCCGTTGGCGATGCGAATGTACTGCCGGGACAGCACGAGATCCCCCTGGGCGTCTACAGGGGCCCGCGCCGTCGCGTCGCCCCCCGTGTCCATGTCCTCGCCCTCCACCACCATCCACTGCGCGCCGACCCCGCTGGGGCCGTACACGTCGTCGAACTGGTACTCCGCCCGAGCCATCGTCGGCAGCGTCAGCGACATCGACAGCACCGCCGATAAAATCGTTTTTCGGATCACTCTCCAGGTCTTGCTCACATTAAAAAACCTCCCCGTCGGACTCAGGACTCGTCACGGACTTTGCCATAATTTTATTTCACACTTCCGCTTCTTTATTCGGCTGTCGGACATTCTCCTTTTATTGTATAGCGGTTTAACTTAAGTTTACTGTAAGAGGCTAAAAGTTTTCCTCGACAGCGGGCCGTTTTCAGCTATTCTGACTTCAGGCTTTTTACCTGAATTCACTGTACTATGCGCACGTCATCTTATTATGCGCCTCGTGTCCCTGATATTCCGGATGCCCCGTCGTCCGCCGGGCTCCTTCTGATCTTTCTGTTCCGTCGATTCCGTCGGTTCCCGTTCTCTTTCCTTCAGCTCTTTTTCCTTCTGTTCTTTTTCGTCCTGCCCCTGCGGATCCTGGCGGTCTTTAGGCTTTACGCCGCGAAGCTGCATCGACGCGGTGACGACGGAAATGTGATCGAGGGGCTGCAGGGCGGCGATACGCGCGAAACAGGAGCCGATCGCTCTGGCCATGCCCGCGTATTTTTTGTCGTCGAGCTCCCTGCCCATGGCGACGAACGCCATCATGGCCATGGCGTTCGCCGAGGGGACGTCGTCGTCGACGGCGGTCTTACGCCTGAAAAAAATATGCGGCTCGTCCGCGCGCGAAAGAAACAGCCCGCCGTTGGGGTCGTCCCAGAAGTTCGCCTCCAGCGCGGCGGCCAGGTCCGAGGCGTACCTCGCCCAGTCCTTTTTCTGCCGGTCTGCCGCCGTGCCCTCGCAAAGCTCCATAACGGCCCACATCATGGCGGCGTAATCGCCCGGAAGCGCGGGGATGCCCGACTCCTTGGCGCGATAGCGTCGACGCCAGGCGCCTTTGGGGTCCACCAGAACCTTCTGCAGAAAAAGGGCCGCCCGCTCCGCCGCGAGCGTCCATTCCTTCTTTTCGAATACGCGCCCCGCGCGCGCCAGAGCGCCGATCATGAGGCCGTTCCAGTCCATCAGAACGTTGTCGTCCGACGACGGGGCGAGGCGGCGGGATCGGACCTCGAAAAGCGCCCGTCTGTCGTTCTCCAGACGTTTGATCAGCTCCGGGGCGCGCAGACCATAGCGCCGGGCGACCGCGTCCACGGGAAGCGCCTCGTAAAGCACGTTCTGGCCCATCTGAACGCCCGAGACCTCGTGACGAAAATTTCCGCCGGGCAGGATGGCGTACGCCGCGCAGAAAAAACCGGCGTCGCCCGCCGGCAGCGCCGCGCGAATCTCCTCGTCCGTCCAGAGGTAGTAGCTGCCCTCGTCACCCTCGCTGTCGGCGTCGAGAGACGTCAGAAAGCAGGATTCCGGCGAGGTGAAGTCGCGCAGGACGCAGGCGACGATATCCTCGGCGAAGCGGCGGTAAAAGTCGTCCGGCCGAATTTCATGGGCCACGGCCACGACCCACAGCAGCATCGCCTGATCGCAGAGCAGCTTCTCGAAGCGCGACGCCATCCAGCGTTCGTCCGTCGAGCGATGCAGGCAGCCGCCGCCCAGGTGGTCGTGGATGCTTCCGCTCCAGATTTTGCGCAGCGTCCCGTCGACCATCGCGAAAGCCTCGTCCCGGTCGGCTTCGGATTCGGACCTGGCGTACTCCAGGAGAAAGAGCAGCTTCGGGGCGGAAAGCGACTTGGGAACGGGGCCAAAGCCTCCCCGGTCCGGGTTGTACGTGTTTTTCAGCTCCTTCATGACGTTGCGGGCGTGAGGGGAACCTATCTGCCCGCCGGGGACAAAGGTCGATTTCATGATCAGCGTGTCCATCAGGCTTTTAGCGCCGCGAACGACATCTTCCCTCTGCATCAGCCACAGCCATTTTACGCGGGGGACGATGTCCGCCAGCCCTGGAACCATGCCCGTCGTCCGCTTCGGCAGAAAGGTCGCGGCGAAAAAGGGCTCTCCCTTCGGCGTCAGAAAGAGGTTGAGGGGCCAGCCGCCGCTGCCGTTCTGAATTCGGCAGATCTCCATGAAAAGAGCGGCGAGGTCGGGACGCTCCTCCCGGTCCACCTTGATCGAGACGCAGGCGTCGTTCAGGAGGCCGGCGGCCTCCATGTCGTTGAAACAATCCCGCTCCATGACGTGGCACCAGTGGGAGGAGGAGCCGCCGATCGACAGAAAAATGGGGCGATCATCCGCTTCCGCGAGGTCGAAGGCCTCCTCCCCCCAGGGATACCAGTTCACGGGGCTCGTCGAGTGTCGAAGAAGGTGAGGGCTTTTTTCGTGCGCCAGCCTGTTTTCGCCTCTTGTCGGCGTCTCGTCCGTTATCGCGTTCGTCATGCGTTCGTCGCTTCCTTCATCTCCATTATGTCCGGCTCCGCCGCGACAAGGGGCGGAAGTTCGCTCATGGAGTCCAGGGCGCGCCACGCCCCCATGCCCAGAAGCTCCCCGCGCGTGAAGTTTCCCGTCGCCACACCCACGGGCCGCACCCCGGCGGCAATGCCCGTCTTTACGTCGATCCCGGAATCCCCGACGTACAGCGTCTCCGCCGCGGCCGCGTCGAAGCGCTTCATGAGGCTGCGGAGCATGGCGGGGTCCGGCTTGAAGGCCAGGCCGTCATCGGGGCCCACGATCGCGTCAAAATACTGCGACGTCCGGCTTTTGTCCATCGCCGCCCGGGGATTCCTCCGATTGGAGGCCACGGCAAGAAATATCCCCGTCTCGTGCAGTTTCAGGAGCGTCGGCGGCACGTCGGGAAACGGACGAATCAGCTCGTGCTCCACGGACTCCGCGTTTTCGCGATAGAGGTCGATCCACTCCTGTTTGCAGTCGCCCCAGAGCCCCACAAAAACGTCCCACAGCGGAAGCGCGATGTACCGCAGCGCCGCCTCGCGCGTGACGGGCGGCTTCCCCAGTTTCTTCCCCACCATGTTGGTCGCGCAAACGATCGCCTGGCTGGAGTCCACCAGAGTCATATCGTGATCGAAAATCAGGAGTTTTATCAAAGCCCACACCCTTCCAGGTTCCTCCTCCGGTTCCGCGCCCCCGGAGCGTTCGGGCAAAACACGAAACGCGCCGCCTGCCGAAAGAGGCATATCCTCGAGACGATGTTACTCCATGGCGCAGCTAAAATCAAAAGGAGCTTTTCGGAGCCGTCCCGTTCTCTTTGGGCTGTGCTTTTTTTTGTTGTATGATATACAGGGCTTACTGAATCAATGGGAGGTTGTTTTCATGTGTTCAGTTTTGGTGGCGTGCTGTGTCTTTGTGTCGTTGCGGCCTTCGACCGGCGAAGCGAAAATTCCCGCAGCCGCCCCGACGGGGGCGCGTCGTGAATCGGGGCGTCAGCCATGAATGGGAGCAACTACAACACTTCCATTGAGGCCGTCTCCACCCGGTGGCTTTTTCTGCCTCCGTTCACCGCGCTGCTGACGATCTTCGCCGCCAGCGCGCTGGGCGGCGACGTGCGCATTCCGGTGGACCCCGCTCTGTGGGGGCTGACGGGACTTTTGTTCGTCATCCTGACCATCCTCTACGGCATTTTCATCCGGCAGGAGTTTTTCAGGGGGCTGTTCCCCGTTCAACTCATCGCCCAGGGGCTTCTGCTGAGCCCCCTGTCGCTGCACATGGGCGCGCGGATGCTCCAGTGGGTAGGGGTGACCATGACGGCGTGCGGCGCCGTCGTTCTGGTGACGCTTTACTGTCGCCGCTCCCCCGCTGCAGTCGTCCGCACGGATCCGGCGGAACTCTCCACGCTGCCGCTCCCCTTCGCCATAACCGACAGGGAGGGGACGATTCTTTCCATCAGCGATACCATGCTGCAGCTGACAAACCGAAAACGCGCTCAGGCGGAGGGGCAGAAGATCACGTTTCTTTTCTCCCTCGACGATGAAAACGTCGCCCTGAACGGAAAGATATGGCGAATTCTTCAGTCCCCCATGTCCTCTCAGTCTCCGGCAGGGCTTCAGCCTTCAACGGGATCTCAATCCTCGATGGAAGAAAACAGATACTGTTTTCGGCTCGAAGAGGTTCAGGAGTCCGTCGTCGCGACGTCGCCCGCAAACGGAGGAGACGATACCGTCTTTATCGACCCCGCGACCACCCTGTATACCGAGACCTACGCCATCAGGTGCGTCACCGGCGAGCTCTATCGCGCCCGTCGTTATCAGCGCCCGATGTCGGCCACGTTGCTGCGCATGCTCTTCACGTATTCCGACGTGGTGAAGGAACAGCCCGATAAGGAGGAGGAGGTCTTCAACGCCTGGTGTCGCTTCGTCCGCGCCAACATCAGGATCTCGGACGTTCCCTGTCTGGTCGGGCCGCACGACGTTCTCGTGACCATGCCCGAGACAATGCTGGATATGGCCCGGGAGGTCGCGGGAAAACTGGCGTCCTTCGAAGTTCCCCTGCAGCCTCTGGTCGAGAACTTCCCCGGAAACATTTCCGTGCACGACGGAACCGCCTTTTTCGGTTTGTCCTCGGGCGATCTCGATTTCGACGAGTTCATGAAAAAGATGGACGAGGCGCTGAGTTAACTTAAAATGAAGTCAGAAACGCAAAAGATCGGTGATCCAGGCATTCAACCGCCTGCAGCAACGCATTCAGGTATGAAGCCCGGAACGTAAACGCGCCCTTCGTCATAACCAGGCGAGCTGTTTTGAATTGTCCGTTTTTGCAGATCCCGGAGGGAAAACGCCCTGATACAAAACGTCCTCATCTTCATCACGTTCACCAATATTTACCTGTACCTGAAACTGCGTTCGGGGTTCGGAGGGGGGATGTGGAACCTCGTCTACCTGCTCTGGGCCTGCGCCGGGGCCGCCTTTCCCTTTCTTTCCCGATCGGGGGCCTTCGGGTACGGACGCGTCTCGGAATTCCTCTTCGCGCTCTCCTTCACGTGGGTCGCGATCGTCGGAATGGCCGTCATGGGCTTCTTCGTCATGGACGCGCTGTCCCTTGCCGCGCGCCTCGCCGACGCGCTCGCGGGGACGACGCTCGGACGGTTTTTCGCCCCGCGCCGGTGCGTGCCCGTAACTCTGGCGCTGATCGTTCTCGCCGTGAGCTGGAGCTTCTTCGAGGCCTGGAACGTCCGGCGGGTGGACCTGACCCTCGTGACGTCGAAGCTGCCCGAAGGGGTTGACCGGCTCCGGGTGGTCCACCTCACGGACATCCACCTGGGCGGCGTTTACACGACCGGACGCCTCGCGCGCGTCATGGATATTGTGCGCTCGGCCGAACCCGATATTCTGGCGATGACGGGGGACCTGGTCGACGCGAACATGACCGGATGGGAGGCCGAGGCGCGGATGATCGCCGCCCACGGGGCAAAATACGGGGCCTTCGCCGTGCCCGGGAACCACGAATATTACCTGGGGATCGAGCAGGCGCTGGCCTTCACGAAAAGCGCGGGGCTGACCGTCCTGCGCGGCGAAATCGCGGAGGCGGATGTCGGAACGGGGGCAGGGACAGGAAAAATCGCCGTCGTCGGTCTGGACGATCCGGCGCGGTTTGGCCGGGGCATTCTGGAGCCCGAGACGCTTCCGGAGGGCCTCGCCCTTCCGGGGGACCGCTTCGTGCTGCTGCTGAAACACCGTCCCCAGGTCATCGAGGGGACGGCGGGCCGTTTCGACCTGCAGCTCTCCGGGCACACGCACGGCGGCCAAATTTGGCCCTTCATCCACGTCGTCTCCCGGCTCAACAAAAGCGTTCAGCATCTTTCCTTTCACGGAGAAAAGGGCGAAAGCGCCGTCTACGTCAGCAACGGAGCCGGATTCTGGGGCCCGCCCCTCCGCTTCCTCACCCCCCCGGAGGTGACGGTCATCGATCTGGTTAGGGGGAAATTATGACGCGAATCCCGCCGCTTCGTATTTCAGCGCGCTCAACTCCACAAAGCCGCGACGGGCACGGAACAGGGCGTCACTCGAACCTCAGGGCGTCGATCGGGCGCAGGAGGGAGGCCTTCCAGGCGGGGTAAAAACCGAAAAATACGCCCACAAATGCGGAAAATCCCGCGGCGAGAGCGACGGCGCCGGGCGACACGGTCGTCGGCCACTTCAGAAACGCCGTCACGCCCTGCGACGCGGCGAAGCCCAGCAGAATCCCTAAAATACCTCCCGCCAGCGAAAGTAAAAGCGCCTCCAGCAGAAACTGCATCCGAATATCCCAGGCGCGCGCCCCGATCGCCATGCGTATGCCGATTTCACGCGTGCGCTCCGTCACGGAGACCAGCATGATGTTCATGATCCCGATGCCCCCGACCAGAAGCGATATCGACGCCACCGCCCCCAGCAGCAGCGACATCACCTCCGTCGACTGCGCCAGAGATTCGAGCATCTGGGTCAGGTTTCGCAGCTCGAAGTCGTCTTCCCGGTCGCCCTCCAGCCGATGACGCTGACGCAGCAGCGCGCCGACCTCCGATATCACGCTGTCCATCATGCTCGCGTCCCGCGCCTGAATGTAGGCCATGCTGACGGAGTCGGCCAGCGCGCTGCGCACCAGGCGGCGCTGGGCTGTCGTGATCGGAACGACGACGAGGTCGTCCTGGTCCTGCCCCATGGAGGACTGTCCCTTGGGAGAGAGAACCCCCACGACCTCGAACGGGATCCTGTTGATGCGTATGCTGTCCCCCACGGGGTTGGCCGTCCCGAAGAGGTTCGTCGCCACCGTCTGGCCGATGACGCAGACCTTGGCGGCGCTCCGCTCGTCCTCGTCGTCCGGAAGACGTCCGACGCGCGCGGAAAAGTCGCGGATGCGAAAGAAGGCCGACGTCGTTCCCGTCACCTGCGACGGCCAGTTTCGGTTTTCGGAGATCAGCTGCGAGCCCACGGTCACCTGGGGGGCGACGTCCTGAACGGACCAGCACTCGTCTCGAATCGCCGCGATGTCCGACAGGGTCAGAGTCGCCCCGCTGCCCGCGCTCTGACGCACGCCGCCCGTACGGGGCGCGCCGGGACGCAGGACGATCATGTTGCTGCCCATGCCGGAGATCACGCCCTCCATCTGCGCGCTCGCCCCTCGTCCGATAGCGATCATCGCGATGACGGCGCTGACCCCGATAATCACTCCCAGCATCGTCAGAAGCGAGCGCGTCTTGTTCGCCAGAAGCGAGGAAACGGCGGTACGCAGAATCTCAAACATCGCAATGCACCTCCAAAATTAAGATCAAAGCAGGGGCAACCCGCACCATCAATGAGGTCGGGGGTCAGCGACCCCTCGCAGGGCTCCGCCCCGCACCCCGTCAGGGGTCGCGGACCCCTGAGCCCCATCAGAAAAGAAACTTCAATGTGATTTTTCGTCCGACACCAGCTTGCCGTCTCTGAAGAACAGCACGCGTTTCGCGTACTCCGCGATGTCCGGCTCGTGGGTCACCAGAACGACCGTCTTGCCCTCCTCGTTGACCTCGACGAGCAGGTCCATGATCTCCGTGCTCGTTTTGGTGTCCAGGTTGCCCGTGGGCTCGTCGGCCAGAATCAGCGGAGCCCTGCTGACCAGAGCCCGCGCGATGGCGACGCGCTGCTGCTGGCCGCCGCTCATCTGGTTGGGCCTGTGGCGCATTCGGTCCCCCAGCCCGACCCGTTCCAGAGCCGTCCCGGCGCGCTCGCGGCGCTCCGCCGCGCTCACGCCCGAGTAGACGAGCGGCAGCGCGACGTTGTTCAGAGCGTCGAGGCGCGGCAGAAGGTTGAACCCCTGGAACACAAACCCCAGCTTGCGGTTGCGGACCTCCGCCAGCTCGTCGCCGGACAGGCCCGCCACGTTCTGCCCGTCAAGGTAATACTCCCCGTTCGTCGGGGAATCCAGACAGCCCAGCAAGTTCATCGTCGTCGATTTGCCACTGCCCGACGGACCCATCACCGCCACGAACTCCCCCCGCTCGATGGAAAACGAAACCCCGTCCAGCGCGCGCAGCTCCACGTCGCCGGTGCGGTAAATTTTCACGAGGTCGCGGACCTCGATCAGAGGGGAATCCGTCCCCCCGCTCGCCGCGTTCCCTATCGTCCGTTCCATTGTCTTTTCCACCATTTTATTCCCGCATCATTTCATTCCCGCGAGGGCCGCGCCCGAGGCGGACGTTTCCCGGCTGAAGGAGATGGCCAGCTCCTGGCCTTCCTTCAACTGCGAGTTCACGATCTCCACCCACGTGCGGTCGCTGATTCCCTGATCCCCCACCGGAACGCTGCCCGCGAGCCGCCCGCCCTCCACGAGCCACACCACCTGCTCACCGGCTCGGCTCTGGCTGCTCCCCCCGCGCGGGAAACGCGGCATCCCGAGGGGAGAGGCCACACCGGCGGCCGCGGGTTTCTCCGAGGGAACGGCGTCGACCGGGGGACTGAAACGCAACGCGGCCGCGGGGATTTTCAGAACATCGCCGCGCCGTTCGGTGACGATCGTGACGTTGGCCGTCATGCCTGGCTTCAGCTTCATCTCCGCGTTTTCGACCTTCAAAACGACCGTGTAGGTGACGACGTTCGAGACGATCTCCGGGTTCAGGCGTATCTGCGTCACCGTTCCATCAAAGACCTGCTTCGGCCACGCGTCGAACTTGCACTCGGCATTCTGCCCCTCCGCGATGCGCCCGATGTCGGCCTCGTCGATGCTGGCCTCGATCTGCATCTGCGTCAGGTCGCGCGCTATCGAAAAAAGCGTCGGCGTCTGCAGGCTGGCCGCCACCGTCTGCCCCACGTCGACCTGACGGGAGATGACGACCCCGTCGACGGGCGAGACGATCCTCGTGTAGCCGAGGTTCGTTTCCGCCTGCCGAAGCTGGGCCTTCGCCTGAACGACTCTCGCCTCGCTTTCCGCGAGGTTCGCCCTGGCGAGCGTCAGCGCCGTTTCCGCGGTGTCCAGCTCGCTCTTCGCGATGAGGTTGCGAGCCCAGAGCTCCTTATTGCGGGTCCACGAACGGGACGAATCCGTGACGGAGGCCCGCGCGCTCGTCACCCCGGCCTGCGCCAGAGTCAGGCTGGCCTTCGCCTGCTCGACCTGCGACGCCAGGACGTCGGGATCGAGCAGGGCGATCAGCTGTCCCTTTTTGACGGCGCTGTTGTAATCGACGTAAATTTCCTGAATCGTTCCGGACACCTGCGTTCCGACCTCGATCATCTCCACCGCGTTCAGCCTGCCCGTGGCGCTGACTGTGGCCATGATGTCTCCCCTCGTCACGGACTGCGTCCGATAGACGTACCGCACGGAATCCGCCCGAAAAAACCGATACCAGACGCCCCCTCCGACAAGTCCCGCGATAATCAAAAAACAGCAGAGTTTTTTTATGGTTTTCATCATGAATCTCCTCCCCCGACCCGAGGCGGCCGCAATCTGCCGCCCGCGCTTACAGGCTCCGTCACCTCGCGCCCCACATGGGCTCCGACAGGTACAACATCACCATCACACAAAAGATGACCGCCAGCAGCAGTCTCTCCCAATCACGAGCCGTCACTTTCATGGCCGGTAAAACACCCCTTCCCGTCGTTTACGCAAAGAGTGTACGCGCACCTCCCGAAAAGGGCATTGTACGTTTGTGCGTGTGGGAAGTTGTATAAATATACAGGAGAATTGTACCGCAGAGGGGGAAAATGCCCAGGGTAAACGCATGAGCACGATAGTAGTATCTTGCAAAAACCAGCTTTGCATATTTTACCCAGGTATTTTTACATAGAAGATAAATTTAGTCATATCAATCTCTTACGTCCTGGTGCGTTTGCGCTGATGCTTACTCAGATATTCAGATCGCCCAGGTGATCGGCCATCGGGAAGCCCTCCGGTTGCGCGTGGAGATGCTTCTGCGATGGAGCGTCCCCGTGGGGAGCGTCGTATCCTCGCCCGTAAAGGAACCAGGGAACATCCAGCTTCAAAAATTTCAGCGCCGCGATTTGCGTGGCGATCCTGTCTTCCGTCGGTGCGGCGACCAACGTCGCCGACATTCGGTCAATCCTCACGTTTTTGTGCTCCAGGCGGCCAGGCGAGCCCGGAATTGGGGCGCAGGTTCGGCTCGTCACCAGCGGAATGTCGATGTGGACGCTCGCCGTCAGTTTTTGCACTTCCTGCGGGGCAAAGGCTGTTAAGCCGTTGCGGTTCACCAGTTTTTCGTTCAGGTGTCGAAAAAATCCGGGATTGACGTTGGAAGGAACGGATGCTTTGCCCTGGATCAGGGCGACCGCCAGCCCGGAGCGTACGACGGCTTCGTATACGGCGTTCGCGGCGTCGGCTATCGCGGCGTCCGCCAGACTGTGAACGGCCTGATTGACCGCTTTGGGCAGACGCGAGATGAACGGATTTTGCCCGAACAGATCCTTGAACAGCACGTGATGGCAGGTTTCGCTCTCCTTCAGACGACCCGAGAAGCGATCGTGATGCTTCAGAACCCCCTCCATCATCAGCGGCAGGAGACGCGCGCGGTTGTCCGCGATGTTCAAGCTGACCCGCAGGGCGTACAGAACGAACACCCCACCGTTGTAATGAAAGAGATAATAAAAATCCGGAGCTCGTGAACTCACATATTGGGGATAATAGCGTTCCAGCTCGGCCAGGATCATTCGTGCCGCGCCGTCGTAAAAACGGGGTCGATCCGGTCTTCCCGAGGTGAGAATACGGCCCGGTCCGATCTGAGAAATCCATCTGCAATATTTGAACAACGTGGAAAACATCGCAGGGAAATCTCCTTTCTATACTGCAAACGCTCTAACATTGCGTTATAAAATATT
>JAITPZ010000115.1 GCA_031289165.1 Synergistaceae bacterium | reverse complement strand
TTTCCTGTCCCGTCATTTCTACGTTTTCGATCGCTCCGGGCAGGAGTTCGATCTTCAGGGGGCGTCCATCGACGATCGCAATTCGGCCGGAGGTGGCCAGAATCAACGCCTCCAGGTCGTCCACCACGAGATCGACGACGTTTTCCCGAAGCGCTTCCCGTGCGGTCAGGGACAGGCTTTCCTGGATCATCTGCTGGGCCACATCCTCGTTGCGCCCGCGCAGCTGAGTCAGCGAGCGCATCTGAGCCATCAGGTCGTTGGTGACCTTTGTCTTCATGTCTCCCGCCGGGACGTCTTTGCCCGACGCGATGACGGGGTGGGCGGCGCCGATGTTCGTTCCCGGGGACATTGCGGCGACGTGCGCGGCCTGCATCATGAAGGCCCCCGCCGACGCGGCGCGTCCCCCCGGCGGAACCCACATCACGACGGGCACCCTCGAGGCCAGAATGGCCTGCGTGATGCCGCGCGTCGCCTCGACGAGACCGCCAGGCGTGTCCAGCCTGAAAATGATCAGGCTCGCCCGGTCCAGTTCCGCCCGGGTGATGGTTTTGCCGACAAACTGCTCCATCTGCACGCTGACCGTCCCGGACAGCGGGGCGACGACGATCTTTCCCGCCCCCGCCGCGCGCGCCTCTCCGGCGGAGATCATGAGAATCAGGGCCAGGAGCGGAACAAACCGCAGAGATTTCATGCTCAAACGCTTCATATTGAAATGCTTCAATTTAGAGACCTCCCTTTTTCAGGGCTTCGCCCAGGTTATCCACTCGTTCGATTTTGATTCCGCCGGGAGCGGAAACGCCGCGCTCTCCCGCGCTGACGACCGCGCATCTCAGGCCCAGCCGCTCCGCTTCCTTCAGGCGCGACCCCAGGCGCGTCACGGGCCGGACCTCTCCGGCGAGGCCGACCTCCCCGAGGTAGCAGCAGTCGCCCCGCAGAGGCCGGTCCCTGAGCGCGGAGGCCAGAGAGACGCAGGACGCGAGGTCGGCGGACGGATCCTGGATCGAGAGCCCGCCCGCGATGTTCAGATAAAGGTCGTGAGCGCTGCATAAAATGCCCGCCCGTTTCTCCAGAACGGCCGCCAGCAGCTGGAAACGGTTGAGTTCGATTCCCCGCGAGGTGCGTTTCGGGTAGGGGAACGCCGTCGGCGTGGCCAGCGTCTGCACCTCCGCGACGAGGGGCGTCGAGCCCTCCAGCGCGATCGTCATCGCCACGCCCGGAACCGCGACGTCGGATCGGTTCCAGTAAAGCCCGCTCTTGTCCTCGACGGCCGCGAGCCCGTCCTCCCTCATCTCGAATACGCCCAGCTCGTCGGTGTTGCCGTAACGGTTTTTGACCGCGCGCAGCATTCGATAGGACGAATAGCCCTCGCCCGAAAAGGTGAGCACCGTGTCCACCATGTGCTCCAGCAGCATCGGTCCCGCAAGGCGTCCATCCTTCGTGATGTGTCCCACCAGCACGGCGGGAATTTGGGCCGCCCGGGCGGCGTCCACCGCCAGCTGGGCCACGGCCCGGACCTGGTTCGGCGTCCCCGGCCAGCCGGTCTCGCCCGGCGCCCGGACGGCCTGTACGCTGTCCAGGATGAAGAGGCCGATATTTTTTGCGTCCGTTTTCGAATCCGTGTTCAAACCCGTTTTCAGGGCCAGAAGCGCGTCCTCCAGGTCGCTGCCGCAGTAGAGAAGAAGGTTCTCCGACGCGACGCCCAGCCGCTTTGCCCGCAGCGCCACCTGCGCGCTCGACTCTTCGCCCGACATGTAAAGCACGGGCGTTCCCGTCGAGGCCACCAGACCGCCGGCCTGAAGGAGAAGCGTCGATTTGCCGATCCCGGGCTGGCCGCCGATCAGCGCCACGCCTCCGGGCACCAAACCTCCGCCGAGCACGCGGTCCAGCTCGGTGATTCCCGACGACAGGCGCTCGGGCGGCGTGACGGAGACGGCGCTGACGACCTCCACACGAGCGGCCCCCTTCGCGGCGTGCCGCGGGGATTCGGGAAAAACGGCCTCGAGGGTTCCCCACTGCCCGCACGACGTACACCTTCCCGTGCGCGTGACGGTCGAAAAGCCGCAGTTGCTGCAGACATAACGTACCGGATCGTCTCTGGCCAGAGGGCACTCCTCCCCTATCCCACCGTCTGTTTATATACCGTGGTTCATTATACCCCGCCTGAAAACGGGCGTATTACGGAAACAGTAAATAACAGGGGGGCGGGGGGCCGAAGGTTTGCGCGGCAGCCGTCTCCCCGAGTCTGAATCGGGAACGCCCTTCACAGATTGACCTTGTGGTACGCGGCATCCAGGTCGTCCTGATCGATGCCGATATACCTCAGGGTCTCGCGGCTGGAGGAGTGGTTCAGCAGCTTCTGCACCAGGCCCAGGTCCTTCGTCTTTCGGTACGCGTGGTATCCGAACGTTTTTCTCAGGGTGTGCGTTCCGACGTCGTCCAGTCCCGCCTGCTGCGCGGCGCCGGAGAGAATACGCCACGCGTGCGTTCGGGTGATGGGCGCGCCCCCCTTGTTCGACGCGAAAAGAAAGCTGGCGTCGTCCATATCCTCGTCCAACTCCAGGTACTCTTTTAAAATGGAGAGTATCGAATCGTTCAGAGGAAACTGCTTCAGCTTCCCCGTCTTGTTCTCCCTGAGGGTGACGAGGGGGCGCAGTTCTCCGTTTTCGTTCCGAATGTGCCCCACCGTCAGGGGCAACAGGTCGCTGATGCGAAGCGCCGTGTTGATCCCCATCACAAAAAGCAAAAGGTCCCGCGGATTCTTCCTCAAAATACATTTCATCGACTCAATCTGACGCAGGTTACGGATAGGTTGAACGATTTTCATCTTCGCCCTCTGCAGTAGTTAGGATCATGCGGTTTATATGTATATGAAGACCTGTAAAAACGGGGCTCCCGAAAACCGAATGTCGAAGATATATGTACCCTGAGATTTGGATTTTTGCGCGTTAACGCGGTGGTCAAAAGCATTGCCGCAATAAGATTCACACTATTTTACACCTTGTTTTTTGCATAACGATTCAGAATGTCTACAGACTAATATAGGAGCATCTGTCGCTTGACAACGGGAGGAAGATTCGTATAATCCTCTGTAACGTTGAAATTACGGGAAAGGCGATGAATCGAGGCGCCAAGGTTCGGCAGAAGCATCGACAGAGAGGGACGCCCGGCGGCTGAGAGGTGTTTCGGATGCGTCGGACAGGGCATAAAACTCGATGAGCCGGGGCGGAAACGCGCGCCGATGAAGCCGGCGCAAAGAGAGTACGTCCACGTCCGACCCGCGTTACAGGGTCCGAGGCGGAGGATTTTTCGTATCCTCAAGCAGGGTGGCACCGCGTGCATAAGAGCGCGTCCCTACGATAACATGTAGGGACGCGCTCATTTTTTTGAGGGAAAGCATATTTTTATTTGGACAGGGAGGAATTTCCGATGATGTTCAGAGGTACGGGCACGGCGCTGGTCACTCCGTTCACGAAGAGCGGGATCGACTATCACAATTTGGGCAGACTCATCGACTGGCAGATCGACCAGAAGGTGGAGTTTCTGGTGGTGCTGGGCACAACCGGGGAAAGTCCCGCCGTCCCGGCGGAGGAGCGTACGGAGATCGTTCGCTTCGCCGTGGCGCAGGCGAAGGGGCGCGTCCCCGTCGTCGTCGGCACGGGCGGCAACAACACCCCTCACGCCGCCGAAAGCAGCAGGGAGGCGGAGGAACTCGGGGCCGACGGCGTTCTGGTCGTCACGCCCTACTACAACAAGCCGTCGCAGGAGGGGCTCTTTCGCCACTTCAAAACGGTCGCCGGGAGCGTGAAGATTCCGATGATCCTCTACAACGTGCCGGGGCGCACGGGGGTCAACCTGCTGCCCGACACCGTCGTGCGCCTCGCGGAGGTTCAGAACATCGTCGCCCTGAAGGAGGCGTCCGGCAGTCAGGCGCAGGTCGACGAGACGATCCGCAAAGTGCGGCGGGTGCGCGGCGATTTTTCGATCCTCTCCGGAAACGACGACCAGGCGTTTCACCTCGTCAACGCGGGCGGGCACGGGCTCGTCTCCGTCCTCTCCAACATCGCGCCGAAGGAAACCTCCGACATGGTGCGCGCCGCTCTGGCCGGGCGCGTCGTCGAGGCGCGCGAGCTGCATCTGAAGCTGTTCCCCCTCATGAAGAACCTCTTCATGGAGACCAGCCCCATGCCCGTCAAGTACGGCGTCAGCCGACTGGGCTACTGCAAGAACATCCTGCGCCTGCCGCTGGTGGAGGCCTCCGAAAACTGCATGGCCCAGATCAACGGCGACATGAAGGAGTGCCTCGGCGTCTGAGCCGGCTCCCGGCGCCGTTCGTTCAGAAAAACGGAACAGAAAAACAGAAAGGGAACAGGGTGAAACGACTATGAGTGGAGCCAATGTTGCGGTTTTCGGCGCGACGGGCGCGGTGGGCGTCGAGATGCTGAAAATCCTCGAGGAACGGAACTTTCCCGTCGAAAATCTGCGCCTTCTGGCCTCCCGCGGCGAGCGCACCGTGCGATGGCGCGGCGGGGATTACGCCGTCGAGGCGATCGGCCCGGCGGGGTTCGAGGGCGTAGACGTCGCGCTCTTCGCGGTGGAGGGCGACGTCAGCAGGGAATGGGCGCCCGTGGCGGTGAAGAGCGGCGCGGTCGTCATCGACAATTCGAGCGCCTTCCGCATGGCCCCGGAGGTCCCTCTGGTCGTCCCGGAGGTCAACCCGGAGGACATCGCGACGCACAGGGGCATCATCGCGAACCCCAACTGCTCGACGATCATCGCGGTGGTGGCGCTCGACCCCCTTCACCGGGCGGCCGGGATCAGACGCCTCATCGCCTCGACTTACCAGGCCGTCAGCGGCGCGGGCAGGCAGGGGGTCGAGGAGCTGGAAAAACAGACCCGCGCGTACGCGGAGGGGAATATCAATCCGGAAGTCTCGGCCTTCCAGTACCAGATCGCGTTCAACCTGATTCCCCACATCGACGCCTTTGCCGAGGGGGACTACACGAAGGAAGAGCTGAAGATGCGCAACGAGTCGCGCAAAATTTTGCACTGCCCCGACCTCCGCGTCAGCGCCACCTGCGTCCGCGTGCCGGTCATGCGCAGCCACTCCGAGGCCCTGACCATCGAGACGGAGCGCCCCCTCTCCCCGGACGAGGCGCGCGCCCTGCTGAGCGACGCGAAGGGCGTGAAGCTCGTGGACGCCCCGGCGGAAAAGGCGTACCCCATGCCTCTCTTCGCCTCCGATCAGGACCTGATCCACGTCGGGCGGGTCCGCCGCGACGAGAGCGCGGAGGATCCGAGCCGCGCGCTGACGCTCTGGGTCTGCGGGGACCAGATCCGCAAGGGCGCGGCCACCAACGCCGTCCAGATCGCCGAGATCGTGTGGAGGGAAAAGGCGAAAACGAGGGGTCTCATCGAGGACCCTTCGACCCCTTAAGTTGTTGATATTGCCTGTGTTTCAGTACAGTATCAGGTTCTGTACAATCTCGTAGGTCGCCTCGAAAATCTCGCGGTCCACGATGCCATAATTGTCCGGGGAGTACTGCAGAAGCCAGTCGTGCGCCTTTCCGCGGAGGGTGCCCTTATTGCCGGGGAGCGAGACCATGAAGGGTTCCCCGACCTGCAGAACGGAGATGGGGAAGGCTTTTTTGCTGTAGTGTCCGCTCATTCCGGGCAGGGTATCGTCGATGGGGGCGTAGATTTTGTTGAAATGCTCGAACTCCACGGGCCAGGATTCGTTTTCGCAGCCCGTGAGCAAAGCGTCGCCCTTGCGGTACGCGATGACTCCCTCCCGCGTTTCGAGCGCGCCGTCTTCGGAAGCGAAGATCACGGGAACGGGAATGTCTTTTTTCACAGCCTGCATGCTGCGCGCGTCGTCCGTGATGTCCTCGCCGGTGAAATCCCGGATGTAAAGCTCGTCGAACACGTCGGCCGTGACGACATACAGGTCGTTGGCGGATCGCCTGATGATCCAGTCGTTGATGTTGCCCAGGAAGTAATTTTCCGAATCCCAGCGCGTGAAGATCCTGACGCCGCAGCGGAGCCGCGCGGCCAGGACGTGATCTCCCCCTCCCACACAGACTCTGGCGTGCTCCAGCAGGGAGATTCTGTCTCCCGCGTCGGGATTCAGGATCATCGGCGGATAGGAGAGGGGGGGCGAGAAGCGCTCGTCGGTCAGGGTGTAGAGTTTGTCGAACTTCGCGCGTTCCAGAGGGTAGACCTCGCCCTTTATGCCGATCATGAGGACCGTGTCCTCGTCCGCCATGATGTCCACGTCGCCCTCGAGCATACGAATCTGGAGTTTTGTCCGCCCTT
>JAITPZ010000114.1 GCA_031289165.1 Synergistaceae bacterium | reverse complement strand
CGCCCTTCGAGGTGATCCGCGCGGCGGGCGCCATACCCGTCTCCCTCTGCAGCACCAGCGATAAACCCATAGCGGCGGGGGAAGAGCACCTGCCGCGCAACCTCTGCCCTCTGATAAAGTCGAGCTACGGCTTTGCCCTGACCGATACCTGTCCCTACTTCCATTTCTGCGATATGGTTGTTGGGGAAACGACCTGCGACGGGAAAAAGAAAATGTACGAACTGCTGGGCCGTCTGCGACCGACGCACGTGATGCAGCTCCCTCAGACATACATCGGCCCGGACGCCCCGGCGATGTGGAAAACCGAGATCGAGCGGCTGGCGCGAAGGCTGGAGGCGGAGTTGGGCGTGACGATCACGGAGGAGGAGCTGCGAAGCGAGATAAAAATGCGCAACGAGGAGCGCCGCGTGATGAGCGAACTTTACGAGCTCTCAAAACTGACCCCCCCTCCCCTTTCGGGCCGGGAGCTGCACCTGGTCAACGAATTCTTCAAGGTCTCCTTTGGAGAACCCGAGGCGATGGCTCTGGTCCGCGAGCTTGTCCAAAAGCTTCGGGAGAACTATGAAGCGGACGAGCGCCGCGTCGTGGACGAAAAGAAGCGCATCATCGTCACCGGCTGCCCCACGGGAAAGAGCCTGGAGAAGGTTTTCAACGCCATCGAGGAAAATGGAGGCGTGATCGTCGCCTTCGAGAACTGCGGGGGGATCAAGCCGAACTACGAGCCGGTGGACGAGACCCTGCCGCCTTACGAGGCGCTGGCCGTGAAATATCTGGGCATCCCCTGCTCCTGCATGTCCCCGAACGATAAGCGCCTCGACCTTCTGGAAACGCTGATCGATGAGTACGAAGCCGACGGGGTGGTGGACATCGTTCTGCAGGCCTGCCACACGTACAGCGTGGAGTCCTTCCTCGTGCGAGAACGCCTCGGAGCCCTGAAAAACGACTACAGGGAGGGCATCCCTTACATCTCGGTGGAGACCGACTACTACCAGGGCGACGTGGAGCAAATATCCACGCGCATGGGCGCGTTCATAGAAATGATGGCATGACAGGGCAGAGGGGATCTCGGGGAGGCCAGGCGGGCTCTGCCTCCCTGAACTTTGATCCGCCCTTTATAAGGGCGGTCGGGTTGGACATCGGGTCCGTGGCCGTGAAGGCCGTCCTGCTGGAGGACGACACGTGGCGCGCCCGCCTGATCGCGCCGACGGGATGGAGTCCCGGAGAGTCGGGAGCGGAGGCGCTGCATCGCCTGCTCGGCGAAAGCGGCGTCACCCGCGACAACGTGACGCGCATCGTCGCCACGGGGTACGGAAGAAACGCCGTGGAGTCCGACGCCACGATCACCGAAATTTCGTGTCACGCGCTGGGAGCCCGACGCCTCTTCGAGGACGCCCGTGACGTGCGGACGATCCTGGACATCGGGGGACAGGACAGCAAGGCGATCGCGCTCGACCGGGCAGGCAATGTTTCCAACTTTCTGATGAACGACAAATGCGCCGCCGGAACGGGACGCTTTTTGCAGAACATGGCCGTAATGCTGGGCTGCGGACTGGAGGAGTTCAGCTCGCTGCCCGACGACCTCGAACCTCACCCGATATCGAGCATGTGTACGGTGTTCGCGGAGTCCGAGGTCGTGGGGCTTTTGGCCAGAGGAATCGACAGGCGCGCCATCGCGCTTGGAATTTTGGACGCCATCGCGTCGCGTGCCGAGGGTATGCTGCGCCGGGTGGGACTTTCCGCGTCCGGCAGCGTCGCCTTCACCGGCGGCGCGTCGCGCAGCCGCAATCTGGCGCGGCTCCTAGAAAAACGACTGGGAGTCCCCCTCCGCATCGACGAGGCCTCCCAGTACGCCGGCGCTCTGGGCGCGGCCGAAATGGCCCGGCGGCAGGCGATAAAATTAAATAAATAATAGGTCCGCGCCCCCCTGCGGAGTCCGGGGCAGAACCCCAATATTTCTCAGCTCTGCTTCATTTCCATCCTTTTCCGGAGAAACGTTCCGATGACGCCGCAGACCAGGGCGGGGACCGTCCATGCAAAGCCGTGGGTGGCGAAGGGAAGGACGTTGAAGGCGGTGAGCATCGTTTCGTCGTGAATTCCCAGAACGGGGAGCATCTCGATGAACCCGATCAGGAGCGTGCTGTACACCGCCCCAAGGAACGTGCCCCTGTTGAAGGCGGAGGAGCGAAAGACGTTCAGCAGCACCAGAACGATAGCGGCGGGATAGATGAAGATCAGGACGGGAGCGGCGCAGTTGACGATCATATCGACGCCCAGCATGGAGATCAGCAGGCTGACGACGCAGATGACGACGACGTTGGCCCTGTAGGGCAGCCCTCCCTTCGACACGCGGTCGAAGAAGTACGCCGCGCCCGCAGTCAGCCCGATGGCAGTGGTCAGACAGGCAAAGATGGTGGCGAAGGCGAGCGACTGCGGACCGAAGCGATTGAAAAGCCTGCCGATCAGGGCGAGCAGAAGAGCGGGACGTCCCATGTCCTCGTTGAAAAAGTCCGTACCGGTGGCCCCGAGGTAGAGCAGACCGCCATAGATGAGGAAAAGGGAAACTCCCGCGACCAGTGTGCATCCGCAGGCCATTTTCATCTGAGCTCGCCGGTCGTCCGGCTCGTGCGAGACGACGGCGGCGAATACGGCGCCCGAAAAAACCAGGCCGCCAAAGACGTCGAGCGTCTGATAACCGTCGATGAATCCCCTCCGAAAAGCCCCGGAAAGCGCGGTCTGCGCGGGAACCCCGATGGGTGAGGCAAAACCCTTCACGATAATGACGACCATGATGACGATGAGGACGGGGGTCAGGTATTTGCCGATCATCTCGACGACGGTCGAGGGATTGTAGGAAAGGTAAAGCACGATTCCGAAAAAGACGCAGGAGGTCCACATCTGGGACAGGGTGCCGAAAAGGGGGACGATACCGAGTTCGTGAGTGGTCGCCGCGGTCCGGGGGACCGCGATCAGAAGGCTGGTGCAGAGCATGACGACGGACGCGAAAAGAACGGAAAAGACCCTGCCCATGTCCGAGGCGATCCCCTCCTCGGTCCCTCCGGCGCGGGCGACCGCCACAAAGGACAGAACGGGGAGCAACACCCCGGAGATCGCGAAACCCGCCAGGGCCGGAAGCCAGTCCTTACCTGACGCAAGGCCGATAGACGGAGGAAAGATCAGATTCCCGGCGCCAAAAAAAGAGGCGAAAAGCGCAAAGCCTATGACTATCGTACTCAACACGTTCCCGTCCTTCTTCATTACGTACCTCCGTAAGATAATATTGTATCCCGCCGTAACAGCTTCCGCAGTAAACGAATGGACATGGATGACGTGTCCGAAAAAGACCCGGCGAAGAATTGCCCGTAAGCCGATTTTCCGAGAATTATACCGGGAAAGCATGGTGCTGCATCTCAGTAATTCGGATGGAAATACGTATATCGAAACAACTGCGGCAAATGAAAGAGCAAAAACAAATCGGGATTTGCATGTCGCTTACGAAGGACAAAATTGAGAGCATTGCAGTTAACGCTGTATGCGCGGAGATCGGCAAATATGATTTCCCTGAAGAAACTTTCCGGACAAAAGATAAAATCCCTTTCGTCTATGGAGACATTCTTAATGTATACCGAGGTTTCTCATTATATATTGCAAAGGCAGACGGAACAAAAGGAATCGGCTCACCCAAATCCGCAGGAGAAAAAGCGCGCCGTTTCTAAAGGAGGGGGTTGTTATCGACGTTCCAGAATTTTTCCGCGGCCGCCAGCGCGCGGTCGTAAATCATACGCGCACTTCGCTTTTTGTCCTTTACCCTTTCGGGCAGGGCGGGGAAAATTCCGAGGTTTGCGTTCATTGGTTGAAAGGTTTTTGTATCGGCGTCCTGCAGGTAGTGAAGGAGCGAGCCGATGGCGGTCTCGCGCGGCCAGTCCGGCAGCGCCGCTCCGCGCAGCAGGCGCGTCGCGTTCACGCCCGCGACCAGTCCCATGGCGGTGCTCTCCATGTAGCCCTCGACTCCCGTGATCTGTCCGGCAAGAAAGATCGCCCCGCTTTCCGGTCCGTCGGCGAATCGTTTCAGCCGCAGATGCGCGTCCAGCACGGAGGGGGCGTGGAGGTAAATATTGCGGTGCATCACGCCGAAGCGAATGATATCGGCGTTTTCCAAGCCCGGAATCATTTTGATCAGCCGCGACTGCTCGCCCCATTTCAGGCCCGTCTGAAAGCCCACCATGTTGAAGAGCGTCCCCTCCCGGTTGTCCTGCCTCAGCTGGACGACGGCCCAGGGCTCGCGGCCGCTTTTGGGGTTGGAAAGCCCGACGGGTTTCATCGGGCCGAAGCGCAGCGTGTCCACTCCCCGCGCCGCCATGACCTCGACGGGCATACAGCCCTCGAAGTAAGCGCCCTTTTCGAATTCGTGCGGCAGGGCGCGTTCAGCGGAGGTCAGGAGCTCGTAAAAGGCCAGGTACTCCTCCCGGTTCAACGGACAGTTGATGTAGTCGTTGCCGCGTCCATAGCGCCCCGCGAGCCAGGCTTTGTCCATGTCGATGGACTCGCGCGTCACGATGGGGGCCACGGCGTCGAAGAAAGAGAGGCAGTTCTCCCCGATCAGGGCCTGCAGGTTTTTCGCCATGACGAAGGACGTCAGGGGACCCGTCGCCAGAATCACCGGGCATGACGGGTCCGTCAGCGGTCCTTTTACTTCTTCGCGCACGACTTCGATGTTGGAATGCGATTCGATATGGGCGCTGACAAGCGCGGAAAAACGGTCGCGGTCCACGGCGAGAGATCCGCCTGCGGGGACGCGGGAGACGTGCGCGCACTCCAGAATCAGGGACTCCGCGAGCGACAGTTCCGCCTTCAGGATCCCCGCGGCACTCTCCTCCCCCTCTCCGCCGAAGGAGTTGCTGCATACGACCTCGGCGAGCTGCGCGGTGCTGTGGGCCGGCGTCTGGACGAAGGGGCGCATCTCGAAAAGCCGAACGCGAACGCCCCGTTTCGCCATCTGCCAGGCCGCCTCGGCCCCCGACAGTCCGCCTCCGACGACAATCGCGTCGGGAGGCGGAGCCCCGTCGAACGTGCGCATCAGGCGTCGGTGCTGGCGTCCAACAACGCTTTGTAGCCGCACTCCGGGCAGAAGGTCGTCATGCTCTTTTTGACGAGACCGGCGCCGCAGTCCGGGCATTTCTCGCCCGTAGGCTGGTTCCAGGAGATATAGTCGCATTCCGGATAGCGGGAGCAGCCGAAGAAGGTTCTGCCTTTTTTGCTGCGTCGCTTCACGATGTCGCCCGCGCCGCACTTTGGACACATGACGCCCACGGCCTCCAGAATCGCGCGCGTGTGCCGGCATTCGGGATAACCGCTGCAGGCGATGAACTCTCCAAAGCGCCCGCGCTTTCTGACCAGCGGTTTGCCGCACTCCGGACAGTCCTCGCCTATGGGCTCCGGCTCCGGCAGAGGCACCCTTTTCGCGTCCTTAGCAACCTCGACGGTCTGCGAAAAATCCTTCCAGAAAGCCTTCACCACGTCCAACCAAGCGCGTTTGTTTTCCTCGATCTCGTCCAGCTCCTGCTCCATCTGCGCGGTGAACCCCGTGTCCACGATGGAGGAGACGTTTCCCCTGTCAAAGTACCTCTTCAGAAATTCGTCCACCGTCATCCCGAGGGAGGTCGGCATGAGACGTTTGTCCTCGCTCTTCTCGACGTAGCCCCGATCGTACAGGGTGTCCACGATGGTGGCGTAGGTGGAGGGGCGTCCGACGCCGTCCTCCTCCAGGGTTTTGATCAGCGTCGCCTCGGAGTACCGTGCGGGGGGACGCGTAAACTTCTGTTCCTTTCCGGCGGACACGAGGGTCAGGGTCTCGTCCTTTTCCGCCTTTGCCAGGAGGTCGCCCTTGAGGTCGAGAGGCCATATGGCGCTCCATCCCTCGAAGATCAGGCTCTCGCCGAGCTGACGCATTCCCACGCGCCCCGCCTCGGCCAGCAGAGTGGAGTTGGCGACCACGGCCTCGGTCATCTGCGACGCCACGAAACGCCTCCAGATCAGGTCGTAAAGCCGAAACTGCTCCGCCGAGAGGGCGCTCTTCACCGACTCGGGCGTCAGGGTGACGTCCGTGGGGCGTATCGCCTCGTGCGCGTCCTGAGCACGAGCGGACGCCATATAGATGTTGGGCTTTTCCGGGAGGTAACGGGAGCCGCGGCTTGAGGAAATATAGGCACGGCAGGCATCAATGGCCTCCGATGCCAATCTCAGGCTGTCGGTTCTCATGTAGGTGATCATTCCCGTCTGTCCGCGCCCGGGGATGTCGATGCCCTCGTACAAGTCCTGCGCGATGCGCATGGTGCGACGCGGCGACAGTCCCGCGCGGCGCGCCGCCTCCTGCTGCATGCTGCTGGTTTTGAAGGGAGGCTGGGGCTTGCGCCGACTCTCGCGCAGGCGAAACTCCGAGACGACGATGGGGTTGCTCCGAACCTCCGCCAGGATCGTGTCGGCGATCGACTCGTTCGCTATCAGGAGGGGCAGGCTGTTTTTCCAGAGTCCCTTACCGTCCAGCCGGTCAACCCGCATCTCGTAGCTCCGGTCCCCCGGGGCCGCGGCCTTCACCGTGACGTTCCAGTATTCCTCCGGGACGAACCTCCCGATTTCGCGCTCACGCTCGCATATCAGGTCGAGCGCCACCGACTGGACGCGACCGGCCGAAAGCCCGTAGCGTATCTTGTTCCAGAGCAATGGGGAAAGCGTGTAGCCGACGAGACGGTCCAGAATGCGCCGCGCCTGCTGGGCGTCCACCCGATGCAGGTCGATGACGTCGGGGTTTTGTATCGCCTCGCGGACGGCGTTGGCCGTGATCTCGTAGAAGCGAACGCGGCATTTTTTATTGAGCGGCACGTTCAGCAGCTCCGCCAGATGCCAGGCGATGGCCTCGCCTTCCCGGTCGGGGTCGGAAGCCAGCAGAACGGCCTTCGCGTTCTGCGAGAGGGCGGCCAGCTCATTTTTGAGGGTAGCCTTGCCCTTCACCAGAATGTACTCCGGCGCGAAGTCGTGCTCGATGTCGATCGCCATGCGGCTGCGGGGCAGATCGCGGATGTGCCCGACGCTCGATCTGATGACGTACCCCGATCCCAGGATTTTGGACAGGGTCTTAGCCTTGGAGGGGGACTCCACGATAACGAGGGTCCTGTTGATGGCCGCAGTCCCCGAAATTGCGCCCCGGGCCGGCTTCGACGCGCCAGGCTTCGTCGTCGTCTTTTTCACCGGAGTTCTCTTCGTGGTTACCGTCGCATTCTTCGTTTCAGAGGCGCTTTTCGATACCGTTTTCGACGCGGTTTTCGATTTTGACGGCGATTTTGCCGAGGACGGCTGCTTCTTTTTATTTTCTGCGTTCGCTTTCGCAGATTCGCCCTCCGCGGGCGGCAGAGCTTTACGGGTCGCCATCGTCAGCAGAGCCACGGGCTGGATGGGGTCAGGCTCGTCGTCACCGAAAAGGGAATTCTGAACGAGGGGTTCAGCGTCACCGCTTCGAGCAATGCCTGGAAGGTCTGCGCGTCAATGATCAGGTCGCTCACGCTCCCGAGCGCGACAGCCTGCTGCATCGCGTTCTCCGTCACCTCGGAGGGTACGGTTGCCGAACTCAGAAGGCAATAGGCCAACTCCTGCGCTTCCGGCGAAAGATAGCGGCGCTCCAGCTGATGGAGAATCCTCCGACTGCCAAAATTTCCCGATGGCCCTTTATTTTGGGAGGAGACGTCCGCAGAGATTGTACTTACATAAATTTTCTCCAAAATGTTCTTCCTTTCGCGGAAACGCGCTCTCCCTGCAGGCGCCTTCCCCTTCAATTTTCTGCATCCGCTTATCGTATTTGTCAGTATCCTTCAAACCCGGATTTATCGAATACCGTTTCGCTCCATGCACTATATATACCATATTCCCGCGCGTCAAGGCAACCGATTCAAATTGTGACGATCAAATGCCCTGTCGTTTCCCCGCAATACGATTTCTTCCCGTGGATACGAGGGATTATTTTACAACATGAGCGTCGTTTTTCTCGAAGATTTCGTTCGTACTGCGCCCGTTCAGAATTGCAGATCCCCCGAGCCCGCGCTGTAGCGCCCCGGGCCGGAGGAGTAGACGGCCCCGGAGGCGCAGAGCGTCATCAGACAGGACTGGGCATCGACAAAACCCAGTCCGCTTTCTTCCATAATATCGTCCAGAGTGCGTCCCCCTCTGCGCCGCAAAAGCTCCAGAACGTTCTTTTCGCTGCCCGTAAAATCCGGAGACGAAACGTCGCCCGTGAAGTCGAGAAGCATCTGACCGTACCGGCCCGACATCTTTTCGACGAAGTCGTCGACGTCGATCAGGGGATTGGCCCCATCGCGTATCAGGGCGTTCGACCCCCTGCAGATCTCCTCCGTGATGCGCCCCGGAACGCTCCATATTTCGCGCCCGAGGTCGAGCCCCAGCCGCGCCGTGATCATGGAACCGCCGTCCTCCGGGGACTCCACGACGACAAGGCGGCTGCAGAGAGCGACGATGAGACGGTTGCGCTCCGGGAAACGCCAGGGATCGCCGCCCGTCCCCATCGGGTACTCCGAGATCAGCGCGCCCCGCTCGGCGATCCTGTGAAACAGCGGCCGATGTTCGGCGGGATAGACCCGATCGACCGCCGTACCCAGAACGGCGACCGTCGTTCCCCCTTCCTCCAGACAGCCCTGATGCCCCGCGCCGTCGATGCCCTTCGCTCCGCCGCTGACGACCTGATGACCCGCCCTCGCGACCATGCGCCCGATCGATCCGGCGACCGTGCGTCCGTAAGGGCTGCAGCGCCGCGTGCCGACGATGGCGGTCATCGGATTTTGAAGGTTCAGCTCTCCCCTGACGTAAAGCCCCGTCGGCGGAGACGCGAGATCCTTCAAACGGACGGGATACTCCACGTCGTCGATCGCGACGAAGCGCGCGCCGAAGCGGTCCACCCTCTCCAGCTCCCGGTCGGCCCAGTCGCGCTCGGCGACAAGCTCCGCGAGGCGCACGCGGGAGGACGTGCGAATACCCAGCCTTTTCCAGAGCTCTTCCCCCTCCGTCCAGAGCGCGTCGGACGAGTCCGATTGTTTCAGAGCCTCCCAGGCGGTCGAAGGGGCTCCGCACGCGTTCAAAAGCAGCTTTGCCCTGAGCGAATCGTTCATTCGCCCACCACCCCTCTCCGGTACATCAGCGACTCGGCGAGATGAGGCGTCCCGATCTGCCCCTCGCCCGCGAGGTCGGCGATGGTGCGGGCGACCTTCAAAACGCGGCTGATTCCGCGCCCCGACAGACGCAGCTTCCCCGCCATCCCGGCGAGATAGTCGCGCGTTTCCGGCGAGAGCTCCAAAAAGCGCCGCACGATTTTTTCGGGCAGCTCCGCATTGCAGGAAAAACCGTGAGACCCCCATCGCGTCTGTTGGACCGTCCGGGCGCGGCAGACGCGCTCGCGGATCGCCTCGCTGGACTCCGCCGACTCGGAAAACGACAGAAGCTCCTCCGGCATCAGACGCGGGACGGAGATCTGCAGGTCGATACGGTCCAGAATGGGACCGGACAACCTGCGCCGGTAACGCTCCAGCTCGACGCTCGAGCAGACGCACTTTTCGACCGGATCCCCCAGGTGCCCGCAGGCGCAGGGATTCGCCGCGAGGACGAGCAGCACGCGCGACGGATAGGTGACAGTACCGGCCGCGCGGCTGACGACCACCTCCCCGTCCTCGAGGGGAGCGCGAAGGCTCTCCGTCAGGTCGCGCCGAAACTCGGTAAATTCGTCAAGGAATAAAATTCCCCGGGAGGCCAG